>NZ_KV831375.1:0-18794 GCF_001837075.1 Staphylococcus sp. HMSC063F05 | reverse complement strand
TCGCTTTCTTAGGGGACAGCTTCAGCTTGTCCTGTTCTCTCAAGGTCTCGCCAAAATACTTTGTCTTTATATGTGAAATACTAAAAAAATAAGACCCTTTCGTATAATTTAATAAATATCACTAAACTAAATTAACGAGGTGCCTTATGTATAAAGATTATAATGTGACTCAACTTACGCTACCAATGAAAACTTCATTTTTTATCCCCGCAAATGATATTTCACGACATGCAAATGATATTGTAGAAACTATTCCCGAGACTGAATTCGATGAATTAAGACATCATCGGGGTGTAACATCATACCATTCAAAAATGATTTTAAAAGAACTATGACATTTTACGTAAAGGTTGATGGTAAAGTGTAATGAAGCCAGCAGTGAGTAAAAATAGACTTATTATACCATTTGTATTGAAATTTTTATCTTTCATACCAGTATTCGGTAGCATATCAGATGAACTTTGTTGTGGTAAGTCAGAAGATTGAACTTGACCTACGTAGTATGAATTAAGTTCACGTGTGCTATCCACTGCTTGTGTCTGTTGAGTAGAGTGTCGTTTTACTTGTGAAGATGTTGTAGCAATATCTTGTGCAACATAACATTGTCGTGTATTGAGTTGACTATATTCTCCATAATTTCCACTTTTATATAGCACCACTCCATTTTTGTATACTTTATAAGTACCGACACCTGCACCAGATTTATTATTTATATCAATTGTGAAATAATCCCCTTTATCCTTAACTTTTTTGAAATTTTGTAAGTCCGGATTGCCACCACTATTTTTCATAGCTTGAATTGCTACAGCTTGTGCATCATGAGATGTTACTTCGGCTGCATGTGTCGTTGTGTCATTGACACTTGGAAATAATAATAATCCTGTTAATACAGTCGTTGCAATTAGAGAAATCTTTTTCACATTGATAACCCCATTTCGAATTGATGATATATGATGTATTTAAATTACTTTACGATTATAGTTTAGCACCTTGATTGCGAGATGATAGTAGTTTAAAAGAATTCAAATACAAATTTTAAGATACGTTAAAAATCTTAATAATCATAAACCATTGCTAATGATATAGCAGTAAAACAGACGGCAAGTATTGCTTCGTAAATAGCGAATCTTTAAGAATTTGTTAAATTGTTGTACATTTTTAAAAATAGTTAGTTTATAATTATTTTATAAAGTGGTTTATTTTGTTGAGTTAAATATATTAGAATGTGAGGGAGTATTTGAATTGAAGAAATTAGCAGTGATATGTGCGTTTACAATATTAATATTAGCTGGTTGTGGTCTTGGTGATAGTGATAATAATGGAAGCTCAACGATAAATGATGATCAACAATCAGGATATAAAAGTAACAGAGATTCAAAATCAAGTATAAGTAGAAATCAAACAGAAGATAATCAGCAGGACACACAACAAGATACCCATTCGAATAGATACTATGCTCAAGTTTGGTTAACTGCTTTAGATAGTTATAGAGGTGAAAGTGACCTTCCTTTTGACGATTTAGAAATTGTACATCAAAATATTTCTAATAAAGTTTTAGATCCCTATCACCCAGACGAATCAGCCAAACTACCTGAAGGAACAGAATTGTTAACAGCAAGTGTTACTGCAGCAGGTTCAGTTTATTATAAAAGTAATGGAGATGGCACAATTACAATATATAGTGTACCATCACATTTCCAAGGGAGTTGGCGTGACGCTGATTACTCTAAAAGAGAATCTCAACGCATTATAGATGATGCTCGTACAGTTAAGTTATACAACGCTAGTGAAAGTGAAATCAATAAGATAAGTCAGATGATGAGGACTGAATTTTCAGTTGGTGATAATTTAACAGATGAAGATGATACTTCTGAATCTGAAGATCAATCAAGTAGTTCTGATGAAGTAACGGTGACACGAAGTAATGTTATCGATATAGTTGAAGACTACGAAGGGCATCAATTAGATACAGACACATATATTTACAAAGAACCAGAAAAAGATAGCGATGGTAGTTGGGGGTTCTCATTTACAGATAAAGAAGGCCATTTAGAAGGATCTTATATTATCGATAAAGATGGAGAAGTAACGAAGTATGATGAAGATGGAGAGCCAGAATAACTAATAAGGCAGTAGAGATATCATAGTCTAATTATCTATGATGTTTCTACTGCCAATATTTATTTTATAATGTGTAAAAGACATTGAGATATGAGTTTTAAAATCATAAAATTTTTTTCGAAATGATAGGTAGACAAGTCGCCATTAAAATGATGAAAAAAAGATGTGCAACTAACCACCATGCAAATTCGTTCCAACTAAAGGAAAAAAATGGACGTTGCGCAAGAAAAACGAGAAGTGGATACATCAAAGTAAATATCAATACTAAAGGTAAGTATGCTAGATGATACAAGGATTTTGAATAATGATAGATAATTAAAAAGGCGAGATAAATCAATATTCCAATACTTAAATGAATCAGTACTTCAATAATTGTTGGCACTTCATCAGGGTTGATTAAAAAATCAATATTGAGTAATAACTGAGTTAAATGTGTGTTTTGTAGTAACACATCCATTAATATAGTTATAATAAGTAATATCACGCTAATCGTGGTTGCGCATAATAAATGATAAAATATTTTTAACCAATTCATATTAATCTCCTCCGTAAAACATTTTATTCTAAATTCCCTTTAAACATATATTCTAAGCCTCAATGACATATATTTCTTTATCACAAAAGATTCGGAACGCAAATATTCTAAATTATCAGAAAATATTTACAAATCTGAAAATTATTAGTATATTGATTACTATCCTATTAATATTGATTTATTTTAAAACGATAGCAGTTGATAGTTTTATAGCTTCATATGTAGATAGCTATATTAAAAAGAGTCACTATTGGGAGGGAACTCAATGAGTAAGGTTAATCATTTGATAGATGAAGATGAACGTTATTTTGCACATTCTGGACGGATTAAATATTATCCTCTAGTTATTGATCATGGTTATGGAGCCACGTTAATCGATATAGACGGTAAGTCTTATATTGATTTATTAGCAAGTGCAAGTTCGCAAAATGTGGGTCACGCTCCGAAGCCAGTAGTCGAAGCAATTAAGAACCAAACTGAGAAATTTATTCATTATACACCAGCATATATGTATCATGAACCGTTAGTGCGATTATCAAAAAAATTATGTGACATTGCTCCTGGAAATTATGAGAAAAGAGTTACTTTCGGATTAAGTGGCTCTGATGCTAATGATGGGATTATAAAGTTTGCACGAGCGTATACAGGACGTCCATACATCATAAGTTTTACTAATGCATACCATGGTTCAACATTTGGTTCATTATCGATGTCTTCAATTAGTTTGAATATGCGTAAGCGTTACGGGCCATTACTTAATGGATTTTACCATATACCTTTTCCCGATAAGTATAGGGGGATGTTTGAGCAAGCTAAACCTAACACAGTTGAGGAATATTTAGCTCCTTTAAAAGAAATGTTTACAAAATATGTCCCTGCGGAGGAAGTTGCATGTATTGTGGTTGAAACAATTCAAGGTGACGGTGGCTTACTTGAACCCGTACCAGGTTATTTTGAAGCATTACAAGAGCTTTGCCACGCTCACAATATTCTTATTGCAGTCGATGATATCCAACAAGGATTAGGTCGTACAGGAAAGTGGAGTTCCGTAGATCATTATCATTTTACTCCAGATTTAATGACATTTGGAAAGTCATTAGCTGGAGGTTTACCAATGTCTGCGATTGTAGGTCGTAAAGAAATCATGGAAAGTCTTGAAGCACCTGCTCATTTATTTACAACTGGTGCAAATCCTGTAAGTTGTGAAGCAGCCTTAGCTACGATAAAGATGATTGAAGATGAAGATTTACTAAACGCTTCATGGAAAAAGGGGAGTTACGTTAGAAAAAGAATAGACCCATGGATAGAACGTTACCAATATGTAGGTGATGTTCGAGGTATTGGATTATCAATTGGAATAGACATAGTATCAAATAAAATTGAGAAAACTAGAGATTCTGAAGCAGCATTAAAGATATGTAATTACTGCTTTGAAAATGGTGTGATTATCATAGCAGTTGCGGGTAATGTTTTAAGATTTCAACCACCACTTGTGATTACCTATAAGCAACTTGATAAAGCATTAGATACAATAGAAGAGGCGCTTGAAAAGTTGGAAAGAGGAGAATTAAATCAATATGACATTAGTGGTCAAGGTTGGTAAGAAGCATGTAGATGAATAGCAATTCCTCGATAATAAATAACAATATTAATATAGGGAGTGGGACAGAATTCATAACGAGTTCATTGTCCTACTCCCTATATTTTAATTTAATCTATAAGTCTTTCATTTATTTTCTAGGTACTTGATACGCTTCTTCATCATTCTTTTTGGAATGTCTAATTCCATAAATTAAATAAATAATTATACCTACAATAAACCATATCAGTGTATACAACTTAGCTTCAAAACTTAATCCCCAAAATACTAGCAATACTAATATAAATGTAATTGCAGGCAATATAGGATATAAAGGTAATTTAAACTCTGGCTTAGGTAAATCTTTCCCTTCACGTTTTCTTAATCGATACATTGCTAGTGACACAAACATGAATGCAACAAGGGTACCTGCGGAAATCAATTGTGCTAAGAAAGCAAACGGGAACATTGATCCGATAACTACGCCAATGATTGTAAGTATGACAAGTGCTCGATTAGGTAAATGTTTGTGATTCAATTGACTTAACCAAGAAGGGAGTAAACCATCTCGTCCAAATGAATATAATAGACGTGAACCTGCAAGCATCATACCGATTAATGCAGTGAACATACCGATGACAGAAATTGCTTGAACAATTGCAGCAATAATACCATGACCACTTTCTCGTAATGCCCAACCTACTGGCTCTGCATTATCAGCGTATTGAGAGTAATGGAACATGCCAACAAGAACAAGTGCTACGGCCACAAACAATACAATTGCTACTATGAGTGACCCTAAGATTCCTCTAGGCATTGTCTTCTGTGGATTAATCGCTTCAGCTGAATTAGCAGCAATAGAGTCAAAACCAATATAAGCTAAAAAAATCATTGAAACTCCAGCATAAATACCTTGCCAACCTCCAAAGTCGCCAGTTTCAGTAACTTTATGTTCTGGAATAAAAGGTATATAGTTACTGAAATTAATCGCAGTTAGCCCAACAATCACAAATAAAATGATGGCCAACACCTTTAATATAACCAATACATTTTCCATACGAGCGGCTTCGTTCATTCCGCGTGATAATAGTAATGCAGTTAAAATAATCACTACAGCAGCAATGATATCAATGACACCACCGTTACTTCCAAATGGATTAGATAATGATTTAGGTAAAGAAATGCCCAATGGTGCAATAAGACCTCTTAAGTTAGCAGAAAAGCCTGAAGCAACGAAAGCAACAGCAATAAAGTATTCTGCTAAAAGCGCCCAACCGGCAACCCATCCGAATAATTCACCAAAAAGAACATTAATCCATGAATAAGCTGAACCAGCAAAAGGCATTGTAGATGCCATTTCTGCATAAGTAAAGGCTACAAGACCTGCCACAATAGCAGCTAATAAGAATGACAATGAAACAGCAGGTCCGGCATGCTCAGCCGCGACAACACCTGGTAAAGTGAAGATAGATGTAGAAACAATTGTACCAACACCTAGTGCAAGAAAGTCGCGTACACGTAATGTGCGTTTAAGATGCCCATCTTTACTTTGATAAATAGTAGGATTCTCTTTTCGAGTCATCCGATTAAAAAAACTTCCCATAACAAACCTCCATAACATCAACTTACTATTAACATGAGTCAGCAAACATTCCTTAACAATACGTATTAAAAAATCATCTACATGTAGATAAAATGAATTGGCTGATTCTGATAATTAATATAATAGCACAGAAGATAAATATTTTGTCTAAAAATTCTGAAAAATTAACAAAAATTATTTTCCTCAGTGATTAAGTTAATATAGTAAAATTTCAATAGGCTAAAAAGGATATAAATTGAATGTTAATATCACAGGAATTTTCATTTATGGTATTTGTCATGTATTTCTTCACATGATTTATAAATTAGTAAAGTAATTATATTTGTAAAACATGTTATCGTAAAAGAGAGCATCATGATAATGATGAAAAATAATCGGTATTAGTCAATTAAAACAATTATATACACGGAATTATTGTTCAATGAGTGTTAGTGTAAATGATTAATTGAAGAAGTTATGTTAAAAAAATGCTAGATATCAAACGATGGTTCTATGAGAGAAGATATCCATCAATCAAATGTTGATAATTAAGGATGAATGTAAATGGAAATTAAACAAATTAAATATTTCGTAGAAGTTGTACGACAAGGTGGTATGACGCAAGCATCTGAACACTTATACATTGCACAGTCAACGATTAGCAAAGCGATTAAAAATATTGAAAATGAATACGATATTACATTGTTTGACCGGTCACAAAAACAAATAAAACTAACAGATATAGGTCAAACATTTTATGATAATAGTTTAGAATTTTTAGCTTTATTCGAGAAATTATCTTTAGAAATGAATGACATTGTGAACGTTCAAAAAGGTCATATTAAAATAGGCTTATCACCAATGATGAATGTTCAAATGTTTACAAATGCATTGAATCAGTTTCACAGACTCTATCCTAATGTGACATATGAAGTGATTGAGGGTGGTGGTAAAATTGTTGAGAACTTAACATCTAATGATGATGTGGATATTGGTATTACTACATTACCTGTAGATCACACTGAATTTCATTCAACTTCTTTATATAATGAAGAATTATTATTAGTAGTAAGTAATGACCATCATTTAGCACATTTAAATAAAGTAGACATGGCAGATTTGAAAGATGAAGAGTTTGTTTTATTTCATGATGATTATTATTTAAAAGATCAAATTATAGAGAACTGTAAAAGGCTAGGCTATTACCCTAAAACTGTTGCTAATATTTCTCAAATTAGTTTTATCGCTAATATGATTCAACAAGGAATAGGAATTAGTATCGTTCCAGAAAGTTTAGTTAATTTAATGGGGAATAACGTAACGTCCATTCAATTAGAGAATGTTGAATTATCATGGCATCTTGGCGTGATATGGAGAAAAGATGCTTATCTCAATCATGTAACTCGCAAATGGATTGAATTTATTTCTGAGATGAAACCAACATAGGTCAATATTTAGTAAAAGATTTTATATCAAAGTCGATATTACAACTTGTCAATTTTTAATAACGCCAAAGATATGTAAGAGGCACAAACACATCTTTAATGTATTGTACATATGCACGTAAATTTCATTAAGGTACACCAATAGTTCTCACTCCACAATTTAAATATTAAAATGACTAGTACATAAATTGAAGTGTGCTTTTCAAGTAGGTGTTTATACTTAAATAACTGAGCCTGAGACATCGATATTTGTCTCAGGTGTTTTGTATATTGGAAGTTAATGGCTGAATTTAAAATGTGCCGAAGTAAATCTTTATATTATAAATTCTTTAAAAAGGTATACGACGGTAAATATTTTAATCAATTACTATTTTTTTGATGTTTTGACGTTATATTTATTGATAAATATTTGGAATTCACTGTATTTAATTGTTAGTTTATACATAGAGGTGGGTATGGCCTAGTAGGTAGTCTTTTAATAAAGGCATTGAATTGATGTCTTTATTGACGAAAAAGACCGCGATTAACTCATATTCGTTTATTTCATATATGAATAAACAAAGTATTACATTTTTCTATAGGAAACCTATTCCTTTTATGAATGGTTAACATCGTTATTATGTATTTTATTAATACTTTGTCACGTACTATAATAATAAACGTAATAAAGTTAGTCGCTGAATTGATTGCTTCAGAAAAGTGTTGAAAAATTGTCATTAAAATGAATTTTTTATATCTGAACTGAAGTAAAATTCTAGTTATTTTAATAGAAATATTATACAAATAAGCTAACACAGTTATTTGTGTAACTTTATTATGAAGGAGTTCGTTAAAATGAAAAAATTTGGGAAAAAAGTTGTTTTAGTAGGAGACGGTTCCGTAGGTTCAAGTTATGCATTTGCTATGGTGACTCAAGGAATTGCAGATGAATTTGTAATTATTGATATTGCAAAAGATAAAGTGGAAGCAGACGTTAAAGATTTAAACCATGGTGCACTTTACAGTTCTTCACCAGTGACTGTAAAAGCTGGAGAATATGAAGATTGTAAAGATGCAGATTTAGTTGTTATTACAGCAGGTGCACCTCAAAAACCGGGTGAAACTCGTTTACAACTTGTTGAGAAAAATACTAAAATCATGAAAAGTATCGTAACTAGTGTCATGGATAGTGGCTTTGATGGTTTCTTCCTAATTGCTGCAAACCCAGTTGATATCTTAACACGTTATGTTAAAGAAGTTACAGGTTTACCAGCTGAACGTGTTATTGGTTCTGGTACAGTGCTTGATAGTGCAAGATTCAGATATTTAATAAGTAAAGAATTAGGTGTTACATCAAGTAGTGTTCACGCTAGCATTATAGGTGAACATGGTGACTCTGAACTTGCAGTTTGGTCTCAAGCAAACGTTGGAGGTATTTCAGTGTATGATACATTGAAAGAAGAAACTGGTAGCGATGCTAAAGCGAATGAAATTTATATTAATACAAGAGATGCTGCTTACGATATCATTCAAGCTAAAGGATCTACGTATTATGGTATAGCTCTAGCACTATTACGTATTTCTAAAGCTTTACTAAATAATGAAAATAGTATTTTGACAGTTTCTAGTCAACTTAATGGTCAATATGGATTTAACGATGTTTATCTTGGCTTACCAACACTTATCAATCAAAATGGTGCAGTTAAAATTTATGAAACACCATTAAATGATAACGAACTACAATTACTAGAAAAATCAGTGAAAACTTTAGAAGACACTTATGATTCTATAAAACATTTAGTTTAAAACTTATGAGAATGACGAAGATGTTTTGAGTGAACTTAATTTTTGAAAGGAAATGAATATAAATGGCGGAAAAACAATATTCTGCAGCACAAATGGTAATTGATACTTTAAAAAATAATGGAGTTGAGTATGTATTTGGTATTCCAGGTGCGAAAATCGACTACTTATTTAATGCACTAGAGGATGACGATATTGAATTAGTCGTTACGCGTCATGAACAAAACGCAGCGATGATTGCACAAGGTATTGGTCGTTTAACAGGAAAACCAGGTGTGGCTATTACTACAAGTGGCCCAGGGGTAAGTAACTTAACTACTGGTTTATTAACTGCAACTTCTGAAGGTGACCCTGTATTAGCTATCGGTGGTCAAGTTAAAAGAAATGACTTATTACGTTTAACACATCAAAGTATTGATAACGCATCATTACTTAGATCCTCAACTAAATATAGTGCAGAAGTACAAGATCCAGAATCACTATCAGAGGTTATTACGAATGCAATGCGTACAGCCACTTCAGGTAAAAATGGAGCGAGCTTTATCAGTATTCCACAAGATGTTATTTCATCACCTGTCAAAGCTGATGCAATTTCATTATGTCAAAAACCACATCTTGGTGTACCTTCAGAACAAGAAATTAATGAAGTGATTGAGGCTATTAAAAATTCTAAATTCCCAGTATTATTAGCTGGAATGAGAAGTTCAAGCCAAGCTGAAACAGAAGCTATTCGCCGTTTAGTTCAAAAAACAAATTTACCTGTTGTTGAAACATTCCAAGGTGCCGGCGTAATTAGTCGCGAATTAGAAAATCACTTCTTCGGTCGTGTTGGTTTATTTAGAAACCAAGTGGGTGACGAATTACTTAGAAAAAGTGATTTAGTTATCACAATCGGTTATGACCCTATTGAATATGAAGCAAGTAACTGGAATAAAGAATTAGATACTAAAATCATCAATGTCGATGAAGAACATGCTGAAATCACTAATTACATGCAACCAGTTAAAGAGTTAATCGGAAACATTGCAGGTACAATAGATATGATTTCTGAACATGTAAATGAACCATTTATTAATCAAGATCATTTAGATGAACTTGAAAAATTAAGAGGCGAAATCACAGAAGCAACTGGAATTAAAGCAACTCACAAAGAAGGTGTGATGCACCCAGTTGAAATCATTGAAACAATGCAAAAAGTTTTAACTGATGATACTACTGTAACTGTAGATGTGGGAAGCCATTACATTTGGATGGCTCGTAAATACAGAAGTTACAATCCTAGACATTTACTATTTAGTAACGGTATGCAAACTCTAGGTGTTGCACTTCCATGGGCTATTTCAGCTGCACTTGTACGTCCAAATACACAAGTTGTTTCTGTAGCTGGAGACGGTGGTTTCCTATTCTCAGGACAAGAATTAGAAACTGCAGTACGTAAAAACTTAAATATCATTCAATTAATTTGGAATGATGGTCGTTATAACATGGTTGAATTCCAAGAAGAAATGAAATATAAACGCTCTTCAGGTGTAGAATTTGGACCAGTTGATTATGTAAAATATGCAGAATCATTTGGCGCTAAAGGATTACGTGTGACTAATCAAGAAGAATTAGAGGCAGCACTTAAAGAGGGTTACGAAACTGATGGACCAGTATTAATTGATATCCCAGTTAACTATGCAGATAATGTTAAATTATCTACAAATATGTTACCAAATGCTTTAAATTAATAAATTAACCAATGATACTAAGGTGAATTTTAATAAAACGCACTCTAAGGTTGAAAGGCTACCTTAGAATGCGTTTCTTCAAGTAATGAATATTAATAGGAGTGATTATGAATGACTAATGTATTATATCAACACGGAACATTAGGAACTTTAATGGCAGGTTTATTAGAAGGAACTGCTTCAATTAATGACTTATTAGAACATGGTGATTTAGGTATTGCTACGCTTACAGGTTCTGATGGAGAAGTAATTTTTGTTGATGGTAAAGCTTATCATGCAAATGAACATAAAGAATTTATAGAATTGACAGGCGACGAAATGACACCATATGCAACTGTTACAAAATTCAAAGCAGACTCAAGTTTTAAAACATCTAATAAAAATCAAGAAGAAGTATTCGATGAAGTTAAAAAACAAATGAAAAGTGAAAATATGTTCTCGGCAGTTAAAATTTCAGGAACGTTTAAAAAAATGCATGTACGTATGATGCCTGGTCAAGAACCTCCATACACACGTTTAATTGATTCAGCTCGTAGACAACCTGAAGAAACACGTGAAAATATCAAAGGTTCAATCGTAGGTTTCTTCACTCCAGAATTATTCCATGGTATTGGTTCTGCAGGTTTCCATATTCACTTTGCAAATGATGATCGTGATTTTGGTGGTCATATTTTAGACTTTGAAGTGGATGATGTGACTGTTGAAATACAAAACTTTGAAACATTTGAACAACACTTCCCAGTAGATGCTAAATCATTTACTGATGCTGACATTGACTATAAAGATATAGCCGATGAAATCAGAGAAGCTGAATAATTGTTAGCTAGATGTACCTTAACTCCAAACATTATAGACTACAATGATTTGTATACTAAATAGATGAGGATAAGATAAAATATGTATTGAATATATTGTCTTATCTCGGTAACGAACCCCGACATAGAGAATTTCTGAATGAAACTCTCTATGTTGGGGTTTCTTGTACTACTATTGAAAAAGTTTGATATAAACAACATCTTCAATTCAAGTATAAATTATCTATATGGTTAACAAAGCCTAGGACATGAATTTGTGTTCTAGGCTTTGTTATATGTTTATGGTGATTAGAATTTATAAAGTAAATGCATTTCAAATATGGGGTTGTTTATTTGTAGAATAAATATATTTTTTTTGAGAAAAGGTCATATTTTATAATGACTAATTTACCTAAGATATCAATCTGGTTGTGTGTATTCAAGGTGATAAGCGTATAAAAATGTATAAGCCATATCTAGATAGGGTGTCTCTAAATGATGTTTTTTTGCACATTTATATATATAACCCTGTATGGCCTCGACTTCAAGAGGATGCTTGTTAATGACATCGTAATACATACTTGTTCCCATTTCGTCTGGATAACCTTTATAAATATTTAAAATATCATCAACGATATGATCTTCAAAGTCAATTTGTTCAGCTCTAGCAACTTTAAGACCATCAACTAATATACGACGACACAACGACTCAATATGAGGAGATTTTAAAATTTTAGCTGGTTGTTGTCCAATAGCAGTGATGGTATTTATACCTAAATTCACTAATAATTTATACCAAATGCTTTTTTCAATATTTTCTTGTAAAACCACCTCTATTTTGGAAGGATGAACCATTTGCTTGAATTGACGAGTTAGTGTGCTATCTTGAATATATAGTTGGTAATCTCTGAAATGTTGAACATTGTTGTTAACTTTTTGTCCGCTAATATAGACGACTGCTTGAAAGACATGTTGATATGGAAGTTTATTAAGCTGTCCATAGCCATTTTGTGCTAAGATAATGAGCGAATCGTCATGAGTGATTTTAGGTAATTGTTTAAGGACGTCATCCAATTGATGTGTTTTAACTGCTATGATAATGACATCAAAAGTTTGATTAATATGATTAAATGAAGTCACTTTAACATTACTTCCATTAGAAGTATTTTCTGGGAAATAGGTCATTAATTTATCTTGCCGGCCGATGAGTTCCGTATCTGGTAGAACTTTTTTTAATTCAAAAGCTAACGTTGTACCCACTGCACCTGGGCCTATAATGGCAATTGTCATAACTTTATTCTTTCCTTTCTTTTTACGATTCATTATACTATTGCTAATAATAAAGGAAATTGAGGGTGAAATGAATTGAAAACTTTAAATCATTTAAACAAAATGAAGGCATCACAGCAAAAGATTTCTATGGTTACAGCTTATGATTATCCTAGTGCTAAGCAAGCACAACAAGCTGAAATTGACATGATTTTGGTAGGAGATTCTTTAGGAATGACAGTGTTAGGATATGATAGTACTGTTCAAGTTACATTGAACGATATGATTCATCATGGTAAGGCTGTTAAAAGAGGTGCTTCAGATACATTTATAGTTGTTGATATGCCTATAGGGACTGTTGGTTTAAGTGATGAAGAAGATCTAAAAAATGCACTTAAGCTTTATCAAAACACGAATGCTAACGCTGTCAAAGTAGAAGGGGCTCATCTTACATCATTTATTCAAAAAGCAACTAAAATGGGTATACCTGTTGTTTCTCACTTAGGTCTTACACCTCAAAGTGTAGGTGTAATGGGGTATAAACTTCAAGGGGATACAAAGACAGCCGCTATGCAACTTATCAAAGATGCTAAAGCTATGGAAACTGCTGGTGCAGTAGTACTGGTTTTAGAAGCCATACCTAGTGATTTAGCTCGAGAAATTAGTCAGCAACTCACTATTCCAGTTATAGGTATAGGGGCAGGAAAAGATACTGATGGGCAAGTGTTAGTGTATCATGATATGTTAAATTATGGTGTTGATCGACACGCTAAGTTTGTTAAGCAATTTGCAGACTTTTCAAGTGGTATTGATGGATTAAGGCAATATAATGAAGAAGTTAAAGCAGGGACGTTTCCTTCTGAAAATCATACTTACAAAAAACGTATTATGGATGAGGTAGAGCAACATGACTAAAGTTATTACAACAATCAATGAAATGCAATCTATTGTTAAACAACATCAACGTGAAGGTAAAACAATAGGATTCGTTCCGACTATGGGAGCTTTACATGATGGTCATTTAACCATGATGAAGCAATCTGTAAGCGAAAATGATCTCACGGTTATTAGTATATTTGTGAATCCCTTGCAGTTTGGACCTAATGAGGATTTTGATGCTTATCCACGTCAACTCGATGATGATGTGGCTGCAGTAAAAAAGTTACAAGTGGATTATGTTTTCCATCCGAGTGTAGATGAAATGTATCCAGAAGAATTAGGTATTCATCTGAAAGTTGGACACTTGGCACAAGTATTAGAGGGAGCACAAAGACCTGGACACTTCGAAGGTGTTGTGACCGTGGTCAACAAACTATTTAATATTGTGCAACCAGATTATGCCTATTTTGGGAAAAAGGATGCACAACAATTAGCTATTGTTGAAAAGATGGTTAAAGACTTTAATCTTCCTGTACATGTTATCGGTATTGATATCGTAAGAGAAAAAGATGGTTTAGCCAAAAGCTCTAGAAATATTTACTTGACCTCTGAAGAACGAAAAGAGGCAAAACATTTATATCAAAGTCTACGCTTAGCAAAGAATTTGTATGAAGCGGGTGAACGAGATAGCAATGAGATTATAGGTCAAATCGCTGCGTATTTAAACAAAAATATTAGTGGACATATTGATGATTTGGGTATTTATAGTTATCCAAATCTTATACAACAATCAAAGATTCATGGACGAATATTCATATCATTGGCAGTTAAATTTTCTAAAGCAAGATTGATAGATAATATAATTATTGGAGATGACTATATTGATTAGAACATTTATGAACTCAAAAATCCATAGAGCTAGAGTTACAGAATCTAATTTAAATTACGTTGGAAGCATAACAATAGATGCCAATATATTAGATGCGGTTGATATTTTACCCAATGAAAAGGTTGCTATTGTTAATAATAATAATGGTGCTCGATTTGAAACATATGTCATTGCTGGAGAACGTGGTAGTGGAAAGATGTGTTTAAATGGCGCGGCTTCAAGACTAGTTGAAGTTGGAGACGTCATTATTATTATGACATATGCACAATTAAATGAAGATGAAATGGTAGATCACTCACCAAAAGTAGCTGTGTTAAATGAAAATAATGAAATTATAGAAATGATAAATGAGAAAGAAAATACGATATCAAATGTATAAGAAATGAGATGGAATTCGTTCTCAAGTGATAGTGTCATTATCGATTTTGAAATCAAAAAGGTTTGAAAAGATATAAATAAGATGATGATTGAATCAATAAAATACTATGAGCATGATTAAGAGTCTGGACACAAGGTAGATGGATGTCCAGACTCTTTTTTATTTCAATTATATTGTTTTGAAGTAAATGTCTAAATAATAATGAAGAGAAATACATACTATTACTATAAATCAATTTGAGAATATATGAGTTGAAAAAGTGGCGGAAAATATATACTCCTTTATATGGAATCTATATACCACAATTCACTATGTCCGATTAAATAAATAAGATTTTTAGGATTTTTGTAGAAAACAATATAAATAAAATGATATAATTTAAAAGATTACAAAATATTTATTATAGGAGGGTTTTATATGCATTGTCCGAATTGCGGTAATCCAATAGAAGATGATGATTTATTCTGTGGTGAATGTGGACATAAAATAAGTCGACATCCACAGTCAGTCAGAAATGCAGAAAGTGAAATAACAAAAGCTGAAAAGAATGATGAAGAACAAAACATAACATCAAATAATAAAGAAAACAACGCAGCGACTCATCAAAATGTTGATTCAACATCTCATGATGAGACTAGATCAAATGAAAATGACGTAGCAGATTCAACATTACAATCTAAGCAGTCACATAATGATACCCAACAATCAAATCTCTCTACATACCATCAAAGACCTCAACATCGAGAAATTCCTCAAAATCAACACAATCACGATCAACAGCAAAGTCAAATAGGTCAACAAGCTAAACAAGTAACAAATGAAAGTAAAGGTTTCTTTAAAAGTGCATTTACTGCACCTGATAAAATCATTCAAACTAATCATGTTTTCAGTTTTAAATTATTATTATCATTATTAATAATCGGTTTTATTGTATTAGCAATTTTACTCGCTTCCGTAATACCAGTTGAGATTGGTATTTTCGGTACTACAAGAGGAAGTTTGGTAACGAGTATCATTTTTGGTATTATTCTATTTTTGGTTGTCATAGTAGGTGCAATATTTGGGCTTACACGTTTAGTAGTTAGACAACCTATTGCATTTAAAAAAGTATTATCAGACTATGTGTTAATTAATAGTGTTTCGTTAGCAATTTTAATTATTTCTGTAATTTTAATATTAGCAGAATCATACAGCTTTGGCGGAAGTATAGCATTATTGTCTTTATTATTATTTATTGCTTCTGGTATTTATCTAATTGCGAAGTATAGCACTGGTAATCAAACAAGAATATCCAGCTTTTATGGTGTGATTATTTATATCATTATTTTGTTCTTATTTATTCGTATTTTTGGGGAGGCATTTTTCCATCAAATATTTGGTGATTTTATAGAAGAACTAGGGGATTTATTTGAAGGAGGAACTTATTAAAATATGAAATATTGCAGTAATTGTGGTCAACCTCTTCGAGAAGGTGTAAAGGTGTGTACAAATTGTGGTACGCCTGTGAGAAATGATGGACCTAATTATAAACATTCAGAACAACGTTATTCTCATCAACAACCACGTTCCAATAAGAGTAATAAAAAAACTTGGTTGATTGTTACTATAGTGTTAGCCATTATCATTGCTTTGGTAGTAATCTTTACTATAGCTAAAAATCAAATGTCTCCAGAAAAACAAGCGACTCACATTGCACATGCTATCAAAAAAGACGATGCTAAATCATTATCTAAGCAATTAACATCAAACGATCATCGTTTAAATGAAGAAGAAGCACGTGCGTACTTAAAGTATATTAAAGCAGAAAGTGATTTAAAGCATGTTGCTGACAAAGTTGAAGAAAACACCAAAGATATTAAAAATAATCACTATAACAATTTATCTGTAGATGCAAATGATAATAATATTTTAAATATATCTAAAGACGGGAAAAAATATGTTTTTTTTGATAACTATCAATTTAATGTTCCTCAAAAAACAATTACGCTCGTTTCAAGTGATAGTGGTGAAATTACTTATGAATTTAACGGGGATAAACATCATATTTCTGTAGAAGAAGATGACGATAAAGAATTAGGAACATTTCCTATCGGTGATTATAATTTAAAAGCATCAAAAGACATGGAAGGTAAAAATTTTAAAGGCGCTATTACAATTGATATGAGTGAAAGTGATAGTATTGCATATGAATCGTTTAAACAAAAACGTTTTAATGTTGATACTGAAGGCGGATATATATTAGATAATGTAAAAATATATGCTAATGGTAAAGAAATAGGCGATGGTTTTTCATCAGAAACATATGGTCCTTATGATCCAGATGAAGAAGTTATCGTTCACGCTGAAGGTTCATACGAAGGAAAAACTTTTAAATCAAATTCGGTCAATGTAGCAAGTGCAAGCGAAAAAGATGGTGGTGTGACAGATGTCACAGTCAAATTCGATGAAGAAGCTATTGATCAGTATGTCGATAAAAAATTAGATGAAAAATACGATGATTCAGATGACGAGTCAGATAACGATTCAAGTAGTGGCGAAGTAACGCGTGAAAATGTAATTGATAAAGTAGAGTCATATGAAGGACATACACTAGATACTGATACGTATACGTATAAAGAACCTGAAAAAACCGGTGATGGTAAATGGGGTTTTTCATTCTTAGATAAAGATGGAGATTTAGCTGGATCGTACACGGTAGACATTGACGACGGTTATGTTACAGAATATGACGAAGATGGTGAAGAAGTTGGATCTGGTTATTAATATTTAATGTAAGAACCTGAGACAAAAATAATTGTCTCAGGTGTTTTATTGTAGTGGAAATTGATGACTAATTTTAAAGTAGCTATGTAACAAATTTTTATTTTTAGGACTTGTTGTTAAAATGTGGAAATACACGCAATTCAAATTCGGTCGCTTTTTTTAATTTTTTAAGAGTTAAAGTCGAATTGTCTTGTACATTCGATATTTCCTTTATATATTCGCTAATATATAATATTATTAAATAATGTGTTATGTAGATGAAAGAGAGGTCATATTGTGATTGAAGCGAATCAAATTTTAGCTAAAATGAAAAATCAAAAAATCAACTATGATAAAGTATTAAGAAAGATAATTTCTCAATGGGAACGTGATGGAGAACGCCCTAAAATCTTACTTCATAGTTGTTGTGCACCTTGTAGTACATATACGTTAGAGTTTTTAACACAATATGCGGATATAGCGATTTATTTTGCGAATCCTAATATACATCCCAAAAGTGAATATTTAAGACGTGCTAAAGTTCAAGAACAATTTGTAAATGATTTTAATAATAAAACAGGTGCAAATGTAAAGTATATTGAAGCCGAATATGAACCGCATAAATTTATGAAAATGGCAAAAGATAAAGGTTTAACTGAAGAGCCGGAAGGTGGACTAAGATGTACGGCTTGTTTCGAGATGCGATTAGAAATTGTTGCAAAAGCTGCTTTAGAACATGGTTACGATTATTTTGGTAGTGCAATCACACTCTCTCCAAAGAAAAATGCGCAATTAATCAATGAACTAGGTATGGATGTACAAAATATATATAATGTAAAATATTTACCAAGTGATTTTAAAAAGAATAAAGGGTATGAACGTTCTATCGAAATGTGTAATGATTATAATATTTTTAGACAATGTTATTGTGGTTGTGTATTTGCAGCGATGAAGCAAGGTATAGATTTTAAACAAATAAATAAAGATGCTCAAGCATTTTTACAACAATTTTAAAAATATAAAATGTGAGGCTCGGACATAATTCCTAGCAAAATAGCCAGTAAATGA
>NZ_KV831374.1:71937-101669 GCF_001837075.1 Staphylococcus sp. HMSC063F05 | reverse complement strand
TAGCGCATGGTTTTCTTTATACAATAAAGAAGCCAGTAATGAATTTATAAAAAATTCATTTACTGGCTATTTTGCTAGGAATTATATCCCAGACTCATTGAACTCAAAATTTATATATATTACTATCCGGAACCGAGTTTGGAAAGTACTTCAATGATATTTAAGTTCGATTTCCCCCATTTAGTAAATTATTTAATTTCAACGATTTTAACATTCATTTCGCCACCGTTAGGAAGTGGAACACGTACTTGATCATTTAATCCTTTACCGATTAGTGCTTTTGCCATTGGAGATTCGTTAGAAATTTTTCCTTTAAATGCGTCAGCTTCAGCAGAACCAACGATTTGATAACTTTCTTCTTCATCTCCAGGTAATTCAATAAAAGTAACTGTTTTACCAATTTGAACTACATTGTTATCACCGTTATCTTCAATGATTAACGCATTTCTAATCATATGTTCAATACGTTGTATATCTTGTTCAATAAAGCCTTGTTCATCTTTAGCAGCATCATATTCAGAGTTCTCAGATAGGTCTCCAAATGAACGAGCTACTTTTATTTTTTCAACTACCTCAGGTCTTTTAACCGTTTTTAATTCTTCTAATTCTTGTTCAAGTTTCTCATAACCTTCTTGAGTCATAGGATATTGTTTTTGGTTTTCCATAAATCTCATCTTCCTTTACTATAAAAATTACTATTTTTTGCTTACGAGTGACTGGATTTTAGTAGTCATAATATCTATGGCAACTTTATTGCTGCCTCCTTCAGGAATTATGATGTCAGCATGCTTTTTTGTAGGTTCAATAAATTGCTCATGCATAGGTCTTACTACATTAAGATATTGATTAATTACTGATTCCATTGTACGACCACGCTCTTTAGTATCTCTTGTAAGCCTACGTAAAATTCGTAAATCAGCATCAGTATCGACATAAATTTTCACATCCATCATGTCTCGTAATGTGTTGTTTTCTAAAGCAAAGATACCTTCTACGATAATAACATCTTTTGGATCAAATGCAATTGTTTCTTTACTACGTGTATGTTGAGAATAATCGTACGTAGGTACCTCTACTGGTTTTCCATTTCTTAAATCTTTTAAATTATGAATAAGTAAATCATTATCAAATGCAAATGGGTGGTCATAATTTGTTTCAAGCCGTTCTTCAAAAGTTAAATGTGATTGATCTTTATAGTAATAATCTTGTGCTAAGAGTGCGACACTATGACCTTCTAAATTCTTCATGATTGCATTAGTAACTGTGGTTTTCCCAGAGCCTGAACCCCCTGCAATGCCAATAATCGTTGTCTGATTCATTAGCCAATTTCCTTTCTCATCATGTTGTTAGAATAAATAGGCTTATCTACTTTAATTTGTACAATTTGTAATGGATGACGTGCTGCATCTAAAGAATTACCTTCTTCGTCGTAAATCGCTTCAACAACTTGTTTAAAACTATCAATTTCTGGACCAAAGAACTCAATTTCTTGTCCTGGTTTAAAATGATTTCTCTGCTGTATTGTTGCTAATTGTGTTTCATGGTCATAATCTAGCACGAGGCCACAAAAATCATAAGATGATTTTTTAGACTGTTCTTCACCAAACATTTGCTCTTCATAACCAGGTGTACCTTGAAAGAAAGCTGGTGCTGTGTCACGATTGGCACATTTATTTAATTCCATTAACCATTCCGTTTTTATTTTAAAGTTTTCGGGGTCCTCGGCATATGCATCAATGACTTTACGATATACAGAAACAACTGTGGCAATATAATGTATAGATTTCATTCGTCCCTCAATTTTTAACGAATCGATGCCTAATTCCATCATTTGAGGTATAGATTCTATTAATTTTAAATCTTTAGGACTCATTGCAAAAGGAGTAACATCACTATTGTCGTAATATAAATCTAATTCTCCATCACTATCAACTTCAAGTAAATCATAGTCCCAACGACAACTCTGACAACAACCACCTCGATTAGAATCTCGAGCTGTCATATGATTACTTAAAGTACAACGACCAGAATATGCGATACACATTGCGCCATGTATAAACGCTTCTATTTCAATATCAACTTTTTCTTTCATTTCACTCATTTCCATTGCACCAGTTTCACGTGCAAGTACAACACGGTCTAATCCTTCTTGTTTCCAAAATTCAACAGCTTTATAATTTGAAAGTGATTGTTGTGTTGATAAATGAATTTCTAATCTGGGCGCAACTTTTTTACAAGTTTCTATGATAAGAGGATCCGCTACTATGATACCAGTAGCACCTGTAGATTCAAGGTTTTGTAAGTACTCTTCTAGTCCCTCCATATTTTCATCATGTGCAATAATATTCGTTGTAACATAAATTTTAGCGCCATAACGATTAGCAAAGTCTACACCTTCAGCAATTTCTTCCATAGTAAAATTATCAGCATTAGAACGTAATCCATATTCTTGGCCACCTAAAAACACTGCATCTGCACCATAATGAACAGCAATCTTAAGTTTCTCTAAGTTACCAGCTGGTGCAAGTAGTTCAGGCTTTTTCATTATCTTTTGGGTTTTGGATTTAACTTCTTCTAAAGTTTTCATTTTAATGATAAGCCTCCTTAATATACTGTTTGTTTATACAAGAAACCTTCGTCGAATGGACGATGTTCAGGTTGTATTTCTTCTATAGGATCAACGAGCATGAATTTTTCATCTTCATATGCATCCGGATCTTCATTAAATAAATCTATAGCTTCTCGATATTGCTCTGTGACTACATTTATATATTCTTCACTTTGTAAAATACCATCTATCTTAAACGCATCTATTCCTGCCTCAAAAAAAGGCTCTAATTCTTCTATTAAACAGATATCATTTGGAGACATGATGTGAGTACCATTATAATCTTCAAAAACTGGATATTTATTATCTCTTTCTTCATCATATAATAATAAGTCTCCATGATCATGTTGGCGTTCTATCTTCATTTGTCGCTCTTGGAAAGTATAATAATTTCCTAATAGCATTCTTTTGGATTGAAACATACAAGTCATACCATGAACTTGAACTTCTATCTCTACATCAGCATGCTCTTTAATATGAATTATTTCATCTAAACTAAGTTCTCGAGCTAAAACTGCTCTATTTGCACCTTTTTTCCCCCAGTAATTACACTGAAAATAATTCGTTACAAGAGTTTCAGCATCCCAATTTAATGGAATTGGATGCTCGTGTTGTTTAACATACATAACGACAGCTGGATCACCAAATATAATGCGATCTACTTGAATATCATGTAAAAAGTTAATATAGTCTTCCAAGGCATCTAAGTGGTAATTATGGAAAATACCATTCACAGCAGCGTATACTTTTTTGTTATTTTTATGGGCTAATGCTACAGCTTCTTGCATAGCATCACGATTAAATTCTCCCGGCAGTCTTAAACCAAATTTTTGTTCACCAATAACAAATGCGTCTGCACCTTTATCTATTAGTGTTTCCATATGAGTTATTGACTTAGGAGTAACTAATAATTCAACCATAGTCATTCTCCTTTTATAGATATTGCTAATCCATCATCCATATTTATAAAGTTTGTTGTAAATTGAGATTGCTCCATCAACCATTCATTGTACTGTTGCACTTTCTTAACCATTTGTTTCACATTTCTCGAACGAACAACGTCTATATTTGAAACAAATCCATGATATAAAACATTATCAGTAACCACAATTCCACCTTTTTTTAATAACGGTGTATATAGTTGGAAAAATTTCATTGATTGTGCTTTAGCTGCGTCGATAAATATCATATCATATTGTTTGTCATTGACTTGTTCAAATGCATTCAAAGCATCGTATTCAATTAAACGGATTTGATTCTGGTATCGATACTTTTTTATGAACTTTTTTGCAAGATGAATCATGTCTTCATTTCGTTCAATTGTTGTTACATTTATATCTTTCGAAATATTAGCGAATTGCATTGAACTATAACCAATGGCTGTACCAATTTCTAAAATATTTTTAGTTCTATTCATTCGAATGAGTTGTCTTATCAAATCAAGTGTTAATTTATCTACAATAGGAACTTGATTTTCTTCAGCATAAACTCTAAGTTCTTCGATTTCAGTATCAATTGATTGATGTAATTGTGCTAAATATTTTTGATTTGAATCCATATCATTAAAACTTCCTTTATCATTAACAATTACAAAAACAAAATAAATCAGCCCATGTATTGATTATGTTGATAGTTAATCAATGAAAATGACTGATTATAATAGTAATTCTTCTATACTTTTATATTAGAAGTAAATATGAGTATTCATAGAAATTAACTTTAGACATTTTACCATAATTCAAAGATTTTTATAAGAGGCAATTATACGAATATGTCTCCAAGCATTATTATTAGTAGGGTAAATTTAAATAATTCTAATATTAAAATGCCTGGGACAGCATTGATTGTCTCAGGCATTTTGAAAGTAATTTAAGATGGTAACTAAGTTGAAAATTTAATAATATTAAACTTTCCCTCTCAATATAATTCCTTGATGTAAGAGACCTAGAATCTCAATTACACTTCTCATACAACATCTTTTAAAGATTATTCGTTAATCTCAGTATTTACAACTTCTTCAATCATATCCCATTCTTCATCTGTTTCAATAGGGACTAATTTCCCACCATCACCAGACTCATCAGGTTCATTTATCATTGGTACAAGTTCAATCATATCTTCGTCATCTGATTGTGCACCTTCTTCTGCAAGAACGACATATTCTTTTTTGAATTCTGGATGATAAAATTCTAACATTTTACGGTATAAAACTTCATTTCCGTTTTCATCATATAACGTAAGTAATTCCTCTTCATTATTTATTGTTAACTCAGCATCGTGATTATGTTCTGTCATTTTTAATTTCTCCTTTATTGAATAGAATCTAAATAGCCTTGTAAAATAAATACAGCTGCCATTTTATCTATTACCTTTTTTCTTTTTTGTCTTGAAACATCTGCTTCAAGTAAAGATCTTTCAGCAGCCATTGTACTTAAACGTTCGTCCCACATAACAATATCAATAGAAGGGATAGACTCTTGTAACTTTTCTTTATATTTTATTGAAGCCTCTCCCCGAAAACCTATTGAATTGTTCATATTCTTGGGCAAGCCAATAACAACAGTTCCAACTTGATTATCTTTAATAATCTTCACGAGTTGATCAATTCCTAAATCATCTTGTTCTTCGTTGATACGGAGTGTGTCTAACCCTTGAGCAGTCCAACCCATAAGGTCACTTATAGCAATGCCAACAGTTTTACTTCCAACATCTAGTCCTAAAATTTTATGCTTTAGCATATTAATTCTTAGACTCTTTTAAATAGTTTGAAACGAGTTCTTCCATAATTACATCACGGTCTATATGACGTATTTGGTTTCTTGCTTCATTTTGACGTGGAATATATGCAGGATCTCCAGATAATAAGTAACCCACTATTTGATTAACTGCATTATATCCACGTTCTTCTAATGTACGATGGACATTCTGAAGAACTGATTTGACATCTTCCTTTGGAATTTCTTCATAACTAAATTTCATTGTTTTATCAAAATTTTCCATATACGACACTCCTTAATAAGCGTATTCTGACTCACTTTAATTCTACACCATTATTCATTGGAGTTATAGATTTTTAATGTAATCTTTAATAAAGCGTAATGCTTCTGTTATTTTTTCAGGTTGAGTTCCGCCACCTTGAGCCATATCAGGACGACCTCCACCTTTTCCACCAATAATTGGTGTCATGTTTTTGATAAGATCTCCAGCTTTTACTTGATTTGTAAGTGATTTTGGTACTGTAGCAATTACAGAAACCTTTCCATCAACTTGTCCGACTAACACTATAATAGTATCTTGAAGTTTAGATTTAAAGTCATCCATAGTTGAACGTATCGCTTTTGGATTTGGAATTTCTACTTCTGTTGCTAAAACTTTCAAATTATTAATCAACTCAACCTGTTCTTCAATGTTCCCCATCTTTAGTGATGTTATTTCTTTGTTGCGTTGTTCTAATTGTTTAAGCAGTCCTTTTTCTTCTTCTTGAAGTTGTTTAACTTTTTCAACTACTTGGTTATCGGATTTAACTTTTAAATGATTTTTAATATTATTAAACTGTGTTTCAATTTCTTCAAGATGTAAGAATGCACCTTTACCTGTTAAAGCTTCAATTCTTCTAACACCGGCACCTGTTCCAGATTCACTCACAATCTTAAAGAGACCAATTTCCGCAGTATTATTCACATGTATTCCACCGCACAATTCTATTGAAAATGGTGCCATATTGACAACGCGAACAATATCTCCATATTTTTCACCAAATAAAGCCATAGCGCCTATTGATTTGGCTTCTTCAATACTCATTTCTTGAATACAGACGTCGATAGCTCTCCAAATTTCTTCATTTACTCTACGTTCTACTAAATTAATTTCTTCTTGTGTCATAGGACCAAAATGTGAGAAATCAAAACGTAGTCTTTCAGGTTCTACTAACGAACCAGCCTGATTAACATGATCTCCTAATACTTCTTTTAATGCAGCATGTAATAAATGTGTAGCACTATGATTTTTTTGAATAAGTCGTCTATCCTCTTTGTTAACACGTGCTTCTACTTTCGCGTTCTGTGTTGCTTCACCAAATTGCACAATACCTTTGTGTAAGTTTTGGCCATTAGGCGCTTTAGTTACGTCAGTTACATTTATTTCAAAGCTCTCATTACCAACTGTTCCCTTATCTGCGACCTGTCCACCACTTACTGCATAGAAAGGCGTTTCTCTTAAAATAAAGTAAATTGTTTCTCCTGCTTCAACATGTTTAACTTCTTCACCATTGTATATGATATGAGTTATTAATGATTGATAGTCCGTAGTTTCATAGCCAACAAATTGACTTTCATCTTGAATATTTTTTAGTACTTCACTTTGAACTTGCATTGATTGAGAATTCTGTCGAGCTTGTCTAGCTCGATCTCTCTGTTGTTGCATTTCCTGTTCAAAAGTAGGCATATCAACAGACAAATTTTCTTGAGTTGCTAATTCTTCAGTTAATTCTATTGGGAATCCATAAGTATCATATAACTTAAAAGCATCATGACCTTTAATAACCTGATCACTATTCTTCGCTTCTTTTATCAGTTCATTTAAAATCGTAAGACCTTCCTCAAGCGTTTCATGGAAGCGTTCTTCCTCTGATTTAATGACACGTTTAATAAAGTTGGATTTGTCTTTGACATTTGGATAATATGGTTCCATGATATCAGCGACTATATCAACAAGTTTATACATAAATGGTTCATTAATTCCTAATGATTGGCTAAAGCGAACTGCTCTGCGTAATAATCTTCTTAATACATATCCTCTACCCTCATTAGCTGGTAATGCGCCATCAGCAATTGCGAAAGAAATCGTTCTAATGTGGTCTGCGATAACTTTAAATGCAACATCTTGTGCATCATCAATTAAATATTTTTTTCCTGAAACATGTTCTACTTCCTTAATTATAGGCATAAATAAGTCTGTTTCATAATTTGTTCTTACATTTTGTGAGATAGACGTCATACGTTCTAATCCCATGCCAGTATCAATATTTTTATTTGGTAGTGGTGTGTAAGTATTGTCTTTATTGTGATTAAACTCACTAAACACTAGATTCCAAACTTCTAAATATCTTTCATTTTCACCACCAGGATACATTTCTTCAGCAGGATCATCTTTTCCATAAGCCGATCCACGATCATAGAAAATTTCTGTATTTGGTCCAGATGGTCCTTCCCCGATATCCCAAAAATTGCCTTCTATTCGAATGATGCGACTTTCCTCTAAACCAATGTCTTCATGCCAAATTCTAAAAGCTTCAGTATCTTCAGGATGAATAGTCACATATAGCTTCTCAGGTTCCATGCCCATCCATTTATCACTTGTTAGAAATTCCCAAGCAAATTCAATCGCTTCATGTTTAAAGTAGTCACCGATTGAAAAATTACCTAGCATCTCAAAAAAAGTATGATGGCGAGCAGTAAAACCGACGTTTTCTATATCGTTTGTTCGTATAGCTTTTTGAGAATTGACAATTCTTGGTTTTTTAGGAGTTTCGCGTCCGTCAAAGTATTTTTTCAAGGTAGCTACACCAGAATTGATCCACAATAATGAATCATCATCGATAGGTACAAGTGGTGCAGACGGTTCAATCATATGTCCTTTTTCTACAAAGAAATCCAAATATTTTTGCCTAATTTCACTAGCTTTCATTTTTTTCATAAATAAAAACTCTCCTTCATACGTTTTTGTTATCGCAGTTAGATAGTCATAGTTGAGTATTATTCAAGAATATAAAAACGTTCATCCACAAAGGGACGAACGTTATCGCGGTACCACCCTAGTTATAAGAATTGTGACCTATTTACATACTTGAATTTTGTTTGTCTACTATTTCTTATCACTTTGTATACTTTATTTAACTAATATAGAGTAGCATTCAATAATTTTGTTTGTACTTTTCACCAACCAGTACATCTCTATAATTCAAAAGTTATTTACTCGTCTCTATACTTACTTAATTTCATTTTATTTTCTTTTTATTGATTTGTCAACGTTCAACGAAGTCATATGGCGTCATTTCCCCCATATTAATCATTGGATCGATTTGGAAAATTGTCGACTCGTTTAATTGGATATCATTTTCTTTTTCATTTTTCAAATCCAGATGATTGTTATTTTCTTTTTGTTCGTTAATCGTTTGTTTATTTGTAGTTAAATTATCTTTGTTTTGTCCAAAATACGATTTTAACAAATCATTTAATTGCGTTAATCGTATTTGTCCATTTGTTTTTAAACCTATATCAAATGCTTCTTGTTCACCAAGCAAAACAAGTGATTGTTTAGCTCTAGTTAATCCTGTATAAAGAATGGGACGTTGTAACATCCTATAATATTGTCTAACAATAGGCATAATTACAATAGGAAATTCTGAACCTTGTGATTTATGGATAGATGTACAATATGCATGTGTTAGTTCCATTAAATCTTGTTTAGTAAATGTAATTTCATTACCTTCAAAATCTACAACTAACACATCCTTATTTAGAGCATTTTCTTTGGCCCAAAATATACCTACTATTATACCTATATCCCCATTAAATATATTATCATTAGGTCGATTAACTAACTGAAGTACTTTATCCCCTTTTCTAAACACAGCTTCACCAAATTCTATTTCACGATCATCTTGTTGCTTCGGATTAAGAATAGATTGTAGAACTTGGTTAAGTCTCTTAATACCAGCGTTACCTTTATACATAGGAGCCAAAACTTGTATATCACTCATATCATAGCCTTTAGCTACAGCGCTTTTAACTACTTTATCAACAACGTCTGGAATTTGATTCGTACCACAACGAATAAAACTACGATCATGATAACGTTTAGTAATATCGATAGGTTCATTTAATTTCATACGGTGAGCTAAGTCAATAATACTGGAACCATCTTGCTGACGATATACTTCGGTAAGATTAACACGCGGTATTATTTCAGAATCAATAAGGTCTTTAAATACCTGTCCTGGACCTACTGATGGTAACTGATCTTCATCTCCGACAAATACAATTTGTGCTTCTAAAGGCACAGCGCTTAAAAATTGATGGAACAACCAAGTATCTACCATTGACATTTCATCGATGATAATGAGTCTTGCATTGATCTCATTTTCTAAAATATCCTGTGGTTGTGTATCTTGGTTCCAACCGATTAAACGATGAATTGTCATTGCTTCTAAACCTGTCGATTCGTGAAGGCGCTTAGAAGCACGACCAGTGGGTGCAGCTAACACTACTGGATAATCATCTTCATTGTAATCATCATAATCGAGCGAGAGCCCATGTATTTCTGCATATAATTCAACTATACCTTTAATGACTGTGGTTTTACCGGTACCCGGACCACCAGTTAAAAGCATAATTTTAGAATTTATTGCTGTTTCAAGCGCTTCTTTTTGAGAGGCAGAGTAATTAACCTCATTTTGTGACTCAATATCACCAATATGTATTTGTAAATCAGACTGTTCTATTTCTTTTAATTTAGATGTGTTTGTTTTAATTCGGTATAAGTTTTGCACACTTTTCAATTCTGAATAGTATAAACTTGGAATTGATACCTGATCAGCTTCAGATATTAATTTTTTCTCTTCTGATAAAACGTCAATGATTTCTAGTAATTGCTCTGTTTCAATTGGTTTCTCAATATCTTCATTGAGTAAATTTTGTGTTGTTTCTATAACAATTGTACGAGGTAGATATGTATGTCCTTGTTTGATACATTCTTCTTCTAACGTAAATAATAATGCTGCTTTTAATCTTTCAGGTGAATGTGGCTCAATACCGACATTTCGAGCAAGTTGGTCAGCCTTATTAAAACCAATACCTTTAATGTCATATACTAATTGGTAAGGATTTTTATCTAAGACATTTAAAGTATCACCCATATAGAACTGATATATAGCCATTGATAATTTCGGACCAAACCCTAGGTCGTGTAAACGTATCATAATTTTCTCAGATTCTTGGTTTGCATTAATCTGATCAGCAATTTGCTTTTGTTTCTTCTTTGGTAAACTAGGTACACTTTCTAAGATTTCTGGACGAGTTAAAATATCATTTATAGCATTTTCACCTAGTGTATTTACAATGTTTTGAGCCGTTTTTTTACCGATGCCTTTAAATAAATCACTTGATAAGTAACTAATAATGGCTTCTTTAGTTTGAGGTAATTCTTTTTCAAATGTTTCAGCCTTTAATTGCTTACCATAACGTGGATGTTGTACGACTTGCCCTTTAAAAGTATAAACATCGCCTTCAACTACATTGGGAAGAAACCCTACCACAGTTGGCATACTATCAAATTTTTCATTTGATTCTATAGTATCTACTTTTAGAACAGTATAAAAATTATCCGTATTTTGAAATAAAATAGCATCAACTGTACCTTTGATCATTGAATAATCAAAAAGTGTAGGGTCAGACATATTATTCCTCCTCTTTCATTGTTTTGAATGTCTTTAATGCATGTTGACTAAGTAAATGTTTTTCATCAATTGATATTGCTTGTTCAAAATATGCAATTGCTTCATCTAAATTTTCATTTTTCATATATGTTGCTAAACCAAGATTATATATACCATCTACGTGCTGTGAATCGATAGAAAGAACCTTATTTAATTGTTTAATAGCTTCATCAAACATTTCGAGTTGGCATAGTACTAACCCATATTGAAACTGTACTTCTAAATCTCTATCATCGTCCATTTCAGCTGCAGTCATTAAAAATGGTAAAGCTTCTTTAAAAGCACCTAGTTGATTAAACGACATACCAATCATATAATTACAATCTTTTTTCGCTACTTCATATTGTAGTGCAGTTTGATATAGCTTTATCGCTTCGTTATAACGTTCTTCATTATAATAAATATTTGCCAAGTTATAATAAACAGCACCATTTTCAGGTTCAATAGTTAATGCCTTTTGGAAAAAACGTTCTGCTTTTTCAATTTCTCCAACATCTGATAATACAATACCTGCGTTAATATAATTTTCAACAATGGCCGGATTTTCTTCTATATTTTCAAACAAGTCTTTCAAAGCGGTATCTAATTTACCATCTTTAATATTTTGGTATATCTTACTTTGTTCGTGCATCTTTTCTCCCTCATTTCTACACGATTATAACATGATTATTTTAAATATGTATTTTCAGGATATTTAAGTTAATTTTTCTTTATTTATATATTTTCATGAAAAAACAAGTCATAAAAAAACCGTTAATACAAGAATTTCTCATGAATTAACGGTATAAACAATTTATACAACGTAACTTAATTGACCTTCGTTTTTATAAACATCATCAATTGTAGCGCCACCTAAACATACTTCTTGATTATAGAAGACAACTGCTTGACCAGGTGTAATCGCTCTAACTGGTTCAGCAAAAGTTACTCTAATAGAATTCTCGTTTTCGCGTTGAACATAAACTTTAGTATCTTTTTGGCGATAACGGAATTTAGCTGTACATTCAAAACCTTTTTCCAAATCAATTTCACTTGGATTAACAAATGAATAATCAGAAGCTATGAGATAATCACTATAAAGTGCATCATGGTGAAATCCCTGTTCAACATATAATACGTTATCATTTAAATTTTTACCTACAACAAACCATGGATCTCCATCTCCACCGATGCCTAAGCCGTGACGTTGACCAATTGTATAATACATCAATCCACTATGCTGTCCCATTTTTTTTCCATTTAATGTCAACATTTCACCAGATTGAGCTGGTAGGTAATGTGATAAAAATTCTTTAAAGTTTCTTTCACCAATAAAACAAATACCTGTTGAGTCTTTTTTCTTGGCAGTAGCTAAATTTTGCTCTTCTGCAATACGTCTTACTTCACTTTTTTCAATATCTCCAATTGGGAACATGACTTTGGATAGTTGTTCTTGGGATAATTGATTTAAAAAGTAGGTTTGGTCTTTATTATTGTCAACACCTCTTAGCATTTCAACATGCCCATCATCATGACGACGTATACGAGCATAATGACCTGTAGCGACATAATCAGCGCCTAATTTTAAAGCATGTTCTAAAAATGCTTTAAATTTAATTTCTTTATTACACATCACATCAGGGTTAGGTGTACGACCTTTTTTATATTCATCAAGAAAATAAGTAAATACTTTATCCCAATACTGTTCTTCAAAATTAACAGCGTAGTATGGGATGCCAATTTGATTACATACTGCAATCACGTCATTATAATCCTCAGTGGCTGTACACACCCCATTTTCATCAGTATCGTCCCAATTTTTCATAAATATACCTATTACATCATAACCTTGTTCTTTTAACAAGTATGCAGTAACAGAGCTATCCACTCCACCAGACATGCCCACAACTACGCGTATATCTTTGTTAGACACTATGATTCCTCCTTAAATTTATGATAGATTTTATGAATTTCAGCTACAATATATTTAATTTCTTGCGTTGTTGTTTGTTCATTAAAGCTAAAACGTACTGAATGTTTTGCTCGTTCTTCATCTTCAAACATAGCTGCAAGTACATGAGATGGAGTCGTTGAACCTGCTGTACAAGCAGAACCTGAAGATACATATACATGGGCTAAATCCAATAATGTTAACATTGTTTCAACATCTATAAATGGAAAATAAATATTTAAAATATGACCCGTTGAATCTGTCATTGAACCGTTTAATTCAAATGGAATTGCCCTTTCCTGTAACTGAACTAAAAATAATTCTTTTAAATTCATTAAATGAACATTATTTACATCTTGATTGGTTATAGCTAATTCAAGTGCCTTTGTTAATCCAACAATTTGAGGTAAATTTTCTGTACCTGCTCGACGTTTGGTTTCTTGTTCACCACCAAGTTGATTATATGCTATTGGTGTATGCTCTTTTACTAATAGTAGACCAACACCTTTAGGACCACCAAATTTGTGTGCTGAAATACTCATTGTATCAATTTTAAAATTATGAAAATCTAAATCTAAATGTCCAATTGCTTGAACAGCATCAACATGGAATAACGCATGAGTGTCTCCAATAATATCTTCAATATCATAAATATTTTGTACTGTTCCAATCTCATTATTTACAAACATAATTGATACTAAAATTGTTCTATCATTAATTGTTTCTTTTAATTGGTCTAAATCAACTGCACCAGTATCATCTACATCTAGATACGTAACATCATAACCTTCTTTTTCAAGTTGCTCATATACGTGTAATACTGAATGGTGTTCAATTTTGGTAGTAATAATATGATTACCTAATTGTTCATTCGCTTTCACTAATCCTTTAATAGCAGTGTTATTCGATTCTGTTGCACCACTTGTAAATATTACTTCATTCGGATTCGCTCCCAACAATTGTGCAACTGTACGACGTGACTGATCAAGATATTTGCGTGCATCTCTACCAATAGAATGTATTGACGATGGATTACCAAAATGAGATTGATATATTTCCATCATAGCATCTATTACTTCTGGTTTTACTGGCGTAGTCGCAGCATAATCTGCGTATACTTCCATGTTTGGACACTCCTTGTCAAATTATCAATGTTCCTATAATAGCACCATTATTTGTTTATTTCTACTTTTCTGTTTTACCAATGAAAAAATTTATGTCATTTAAATTTTAACATCTAACCTACCAATTTATCGAATATCATTTTTGTATATAAAATTAAAATAATTTGAGCAATTCAATATTGAAAATCAAAAATGATTGTTATACTTCAATTATTATTAATTATGGAAAGGAAGCATCATGTATGAAAAATATAAAATTATCTGCGTTAAACTTAGTACCTATACGTGAAGGTCAAGAAGATAAAGATGCAATTAACGATATGGTTACACTCGCTCAAGCATTAGATGATTTAGATTATGAGCGCTACTGGATTGCAGAGCATCATAATGCTCCAAATTTAGTTAGTTCAGCTACTTCTCTATTAATTCAACATACATTAGAACATACTCATTCTATCAAAGTAGGTTCTGGAGGCATAATGTTACCGAATCATGCACCACTAGTCGTAGCAGAACAATTTGGGACATTGGAAACATTATTCCCTCAACGTGTGGACTTAGGATTAGGACGTGCTCCTGGTACAGATATGATGACAGCGAGCGCATTAAGAAGAGATCAGCATAATGGTGTTTATCAATTCCCTGAAGAAGTTGAACAACTGCAACAATATTTTGGACCGAGTCATCAACAAGCATATGTACGTGCTTATCCTGCGGTAGATAAAAATGTCCCAATGTATATTCTAGGTTCATCTACAGATTCTGCACATTTAGCTGCACGTAAAGGGTTACCATATGTTTTTGCAGGACATTTTGCTCCACAACAAATGAAGGAAGCACTACAAATTTATAGAGAATTATTTGAACCTTCAGAAGTACTTGATAAACCTTATGTAATTGTTTGTTTAAATACAATTGTGTCAGATTCTGATGAACAAGCAGAATATTTAGCAACTACGATGTCTCAAATAATGGTAAGTATAACACGAGGAAAAATGCAACCTGTCCAACCACCAACAGATGATTTAAAGGCCCTATTAACACCACGCGAATATGAATTAGCACAACAACGTTTAAAAGGGTCACTTATAGGATCTGAAGATACAGTTAAACAAAAACTTGAATCGTTCATAAAAGAGTACGGGGATATCGATGAACTTATGGCAATTAGTTATATCTATGATCAAGACAAACAAATAGAATCATATCGAAGATTAGAACGTGCAATTAAATCATAGTAAAATGTTAACATCTTACCAATGATTATAAGGGATTAGACAATCATTATTGTCTCACTCTTTTGATGAATTTTAATAAATTAAATATGATTTTCATAACTTATTTATAAGTCATTTTGTATTAAAAAATTAATAGCTACCAACAAAGTTTGAAACTTTGTTGGTAGCTATTTAACCTTTTAAAATAATTAGAGACTTTTTATTTATCCTTTTTGTCCTTTTTATCTTTGTTGTCTTCGCCACCTGTATATTCATTTATTTTATCTTTTACTTTGTTAACTTGTTCGTTATCACTATCTTTAAATTTTTCAGCAGCTTCTTTAGCTTTATCCATAAAACTCATAAAATTTACTCCTCTCAGTTATAAAAGTTTATTTATAGCAACATTAAAATGGATTAAAAATGTGAATCCATGATTGCTATGCTTTGTTATAACCTTATAAAATGTTAGTTAAACATTACAGGTAAAATTTTTACGAGTAAATAATGAATGGAGATATCTATGTATCTATTTAACCACTATAAAATTTAAATATAGAACATATAACCCTCTAAGTCTTCATTCGTATCTTTGTAATCTGCAAGATATTTTAATGTAGTATGATCTAAAACATCTCTTACAGCATCTCTCATTCTAATCCATAGTTGCTTTTGTGCAGGCGGTTCTGAATCAATACTTTCTACAAACGTAATCGGTCCTTCTAGTAATCGGATAATATCTCCTGCAGTAATTTCTTCTGATGGAACTCTAAGTTGATAACCACCTTTAGCACCTCGAACGCTTCGAATTAATCCAGCATTTCTTAAAGGGCCTACTAATTGTTCAAGATATAAATCACTTAGTTTATTTTCTTCAGCAATTGTTTTTAGTGATACACAACCTTGACCCTCTCTTTTAGCAAGAGATATCATCAATGTTAATCCGTATCTCCCTTTTGTTGATATTTTCATTGTATAACCTCACTTAATTCGAATAGTATCTGATACCATTCTATCATTTTTTACGTTAATATAATATTAGAAAGGTGTGAAAAATGTGAGTACAGAACCATTAGCCTCTCGAATGAGACCGAAAAATATAGATGAAATTATATCTCAACAACACCTGGTTGGTCCGAAAGGTATAATAAGAAGGATGGTAGATACTAAACGTCTTTCTTCTATGATTTTTTATGGTCCACCTGGAATTGGTAAAACAAGTATTGCAAAAGCAATTTCAGGCAGTACACAATTTAAATTCAGACAATTAAATGCCGTAACAAATACAAAGAAAGATATGCAGCTAATTGTCGAAGAAGCTAAGATGTCAGGACAAGTTATCTTACTATTAGATGAAATTCATCGTTTAGACAAAGCTAAACAAGATTTTTTATTACCACATCTTGAAAATGGCAAAATTGTATTAATAGGTGCAACAACTTCAAATCCTTATCATGCGATAAATCCAGCGATACGATCTAGAGCACAAATATTTGAGCTTTACCCATTAGATCAAGATGATATAAGATTGGCATTAGATAGAGCTATAAATGATAAGGAAAGAGGTTTAAGTACTTATCATCCTATTGTAGATGAAGATGCTATCGAATATTTTTCAACGCAAAGCCATGGCGACGTTAGGAGTGCATTAAACGCTTTGGAATTAGCTGTACTAAGTGCTCATATTGGTGAAGAAAACGAAAGACATATTACATTAGATGACGCAAAAGATTGCTTACAAAAAGGTGCTTTTGTAAGTGATAAAGATGGAGACATGCATTATGACGTCATGAGCGCTTTTCAAAAATCAATTAGAGGTAGTGATGTCAATGCAGCACTCCACTACTTAGCACGTCTAATTGAAGCTGGTGACTTACCTACAATCGTACGTCGATTACTTGTAATTAGTTATGAAGATGTTGGGTTAGCATCACCTAATGCTGGTCAGAGGACTTTAGCAGCAATACAATCAGCTGAACGTCTAGGTTTTCCAGAAGCACGAATTCCCCTTAGTCAAGCTGTAATAGAATTATGCTTATCACCTAAATCAAATTCTGGTATCACAGCAATAGATAAAGCTCTTGGCGATATAAGAAATGGACATATAGGTCAAATACCGGATTATCTGAAAGACGGTCATTATTCAGGTGCTAAAAAGTTAGGACGGGCTATAGGTTACAAATATCCTCATAACTATGAAAATGGTCATGTTGTACAACAGTACTTACCAGAAAAATTAAAAAACAGAGTGTATTATGAACCAAAAACCACATCAAAAAGTGAACAACAATTTAAAACAATTTACGATAACTTACGAAATAAAACATAATTTTATTCATTGAAAATATGTAGTTGAAATTAATATCTTAGATGCAAAAAACCTGGGACAATACTGATGCCTCAGGTTTTTTTACTATGAGTTGTTGTAGATTTATTTAAAATACATTTTGTTTTTTTTAAACTATGAATCAAATTTCACAAAATAGAAGATGATGATTTTCTTGCAATGAGATAGATAACTTTAATTTTGTCCTTTATCTTTAATTCGCCTTACAGGTATATCTTTTAAAATATCGTTGACAACGTAGCTTGCACAAATAAGGCCTACTACACTTGGAACAAATGCATTAGAAGATGGAGGCATTTGCCCTTTTCTATTGATTGCATTTTTATCTCCTACTGTTTCTTTTACATCCTCGCGAATAACAATAGGACTTTCATCAGAAAATACTACTTTAACACCTTTACGAATACCAAGGCGTTTTAAACGATTTCTAATTACTTTAGCCATAGGATCAGTATGTGTTTTTGAAATATCTGCAATTTCAAAACGTGTCGGGTCAGTCTTATTTGCTGCACCCATACTTGAAATTAACTCAATTCCTCTTTCTAAACACTCTTTCATGAGATGAACTTTATAAATGATTGTATCGCTTGCATCAATAAAATAATCAATATCATAATTATTGAAGATATCTTTGTATGTTTCCTCGGTATAAAACATATGCAAAGAAGTTACTTTACAATCGGGATTTATTAATTTGATTCTTTCTTCCATTAGCGTGACTTTACTTTGACCAATAGTTGAAGTCAGTGCATGAATTTGCCTGTTCACATTTGTAATATCGACATCATCTTTATCTATAAGTATGATGTGCCCTATATTAGTCCGAGCCAATGCCTCAGCTGCAAATGACCCGACGCCACCAACACCTAAAACTGCAACAGTCTTATTTTTTAGTAAGTTCAGCCCTTCTTGTCCTATTGCTAATTCATTCCTTGAAAATTGATGTTTCATCTTTAGCTCCTTTGATTCCAATTCATTATATCTATGCTTCTTTATAATTATATACATAAAAATACGCAAGACAAAAGTCTTGCGTACCGATAGAGTCCGTTGATGCCGTAGTTATAAATAGCTTGATCATTCGGCCTGCTATATACAGGTGGGTGCCCTGTTTCTCGTTTTGCAAGTCCTCCTATAGAGGCGTGTGCGCTGCGAGAAAACCTATTGGGCTCCCTGATCAAAGAGTGTTAGGCCCAAATAAAAAGCAAACTTACGAACACCACAGATGACTATCTTATGAAAATATCATACCACAATTTAAAAAGAGAAGTAAATTTTAAAGACTTATCATTTAACTCAAATGTGTATTATTTTCTCGTGTATTCTAAACTAGTTACCAAAATTATAATATAATGTCTGATTAATTATATTACACACCGCTGTTTTATATTCAATTCGTACAATTAAGCTCTCTGTGCTAATTTCTTAAGAAACATTAAATTAAGGCCCTAGTCCCAACTTGCTCTGCCTGTTGAATTTCTTTGTGAAATTCTCTTTGTTGGGGCCCTAGTGTCTGATTCTTAGTGAGAGTTCTTGGAGTTGTTTATCAGATACTTCTCCTGGAGCGTCAGTTAAAAGACATGTAGCTGATGCTGTTTTAGGGAATGCAATTGTATCTCTCAAGTTTGTTCTATTTGTTAATAACATCACAAGTCTATCTAAACCTAACGCGATGCCACCATGAGGTGGAGCACCGTATTTAAAAGCATCTAATAAGAAACCAAATTGTTCTTGAGCTTGTTCATTAGTAAATCCTAATACTTCAAACATTTTTTGTTGCAATTCACCATCGTGTATTCTTATAGAACCACCACCAAGTTCATAACCATTTAGAACAATATCATAAGCGTTGGCTTGTACATTTTCAGGTTCAGTGTCTAGCTTTTCGATATCTTCTCTTTTAGGTGAAGTAAATGGATGATGTGCTGCTACATAACGTTTTGCATCTTCATCATACTCTAATAACGGCCAATCAGTTACCCATAAGAAATTTAATTTTGATTCATCAATTAAACCTAATTCTTTTGCTAATTTAATTCTTAAAGCCCCTAAACTTTGAGCAACAACATTAGGTTTATCAGCTACAAACATTACTAAATCTCCAGGTTTAGCTTCTGTTAACTGTTTAAGTGTTTCAACATTAACATCTTCGAAAAATCTAGCAATTGGGCCACTTAAACCATCATCAACAACTTTAACCCAAGCTAATCCTTTTGCACCATATATATTTACAAACTCTGTTAATGCATCCATGTCTTTACGTGTATATTTATTTGCAGCGTCTTTTGCGACAATTGCTTTAATTTCGCCGTTGTTATCTACCGTATCTTTAAAAACTTTAAAATTCATTTCTTTACCAAGCTGTGACACATTGATAAGTTCCATACCGAAACGAGTGTCAGGTTTATCTGAACCAAAACGGTCCATAGCCTCTGCATATGTCATACGTGGGAATGGGCCACTAACGTCTATTCCTTTTACATCTTTTACAACCTTACGTAACATATCTTCACCCATGGCTATGATATCTTCTTGATCGACAAAACTCATTTCAATATCAACTTGAGTGAATTCTGGTTGACGATCTGCACGTAAGTCTTCATCACGGAAACATTTAACAATTTGATAATATTTATCAAAACCACTTATCATTAATAGTTGTTTAAATAATTGTGGTGATTGTGGCAACGCGTAAAATTCACCCTCGTGTACACGGGAAGGTACTAGATAATCTCGCGCACCCTCAGGTGTTGATTTTGTTAATACTGGTGTTTCAATATCGAAGAAGCCATTATTATCTAAGTATTGACGGATAGAACGCGTAGTTTGATGTCTCATTTTAAAAGTTTGCGCTAATTCTTGTCTACGTAAATCTAAATATCTATATTTTAATCGAATATTTTCATCAACGTTTACATTTTCTTCATTAATTGAAAATGGAGGTGTTTCTGATTTGTTAATAATCTCAATATTTGAAACTTGAACCTCAACTTGACCTGTTTTGATTTTTGGGTTAATAGTTTCAGCATCACGTTTTGTTACTACACCTTCAACTTCGACTACATATTCTGAGCGTACTGTTTCAGCAACTTGCAATGCTTCTTCGGAAAAGTCAGGATTAAAAACTATTTGGACAATACCTTCACGATCTCTTAAATCAACAAAAATTAATCCACCTAAATCTCGTCTGTTATGAACCCAACCTTTTAATGTTACTTTTTCGTTTAAAAATTCTTCTGTGACTAAACCACAATACGTTGTTCTTTTATTCATTTTTAGACTTCCTTTCTACTTTTAAAATAATTAACCAATTCGTCTAATTGTACATTTTCTGATTCGCCTGAAATCATGTTTTTCACACCAATTTCATTATTTTCAAGCTCTTGATCTCCAATTACTACTGTATATTTAGCATTAAGACGGTCAGCTTGTTTCATTTGTCCTTTAATTTTTCTGTTTAGATAATCCTTATCTACTTTTATTCCATTTCTTCTTAAATCATTGATTAAATTAACAGCATAACGATCGGCATCTTCTCCCATTGTCACAACAAATAAATCAAAATCTTCACTTACATCTAATGAAATACCTTCTTCATCAAGTGCCATCAATAATCTTTCAATACTTAGTGCAAACCCAATACCTGTTTCATCTGGACCATCTAATAATTGTAACAACCCATTATATCGACCACCACCACATAATGTAGTGATAGCTCCATCATACTCTGGATTATCAATCATTAATTCAAAGGCAGTATGAGTATAATAATCTAACCCACGAACTAAGTTAGGATCTTCAACATAAGATATGTTCAAATTATCAAGATGTAATTTAACTTGTTCATAATAAGATTTAGAATCATTATTGAGATAATCTGTGATACGGGGTGCATTTTTTACTGCTTCTTTATCTCTATCGATTTTACAATCTAAAATTCTCATAGGATTAGTGTGTAATCTTGATTGACAATCTGAACAAAATGTATCAATCACAGGTTCAAAATGTTTTACTAATGCTTCGTTATATTCTTTACGTGATTCACTATCACCAATACTATTGATAACTAACTTTAAATGCTTTAATCCGAAAGACTCATATATATGCATAACCATAGCGAGTATTTCAGCATCAATACTAGGATTTTCCGCTCCTATTGCTTCGACACCAAATTGGTTAAATTGGCGATATCTTCCTTTTTGTTTACGTTCGTATCTAAACATAGGACCATTGTAGTAAAGTTTGATAGGTTGATTGGGTTCACCTTGCATTTTGTGTTCAATATATGAACGTACAACGGCTGCAGTTCCTTCAGGACGTAATGTTAAACTACGATCCCCTTTATCTTTAAATGTATACATTTCCTTTTGAACAACGTCAGTAGAATCCCCCACGCCTCTTGCAAAAAGTTCAGTACTTTCAAAAATTGGCGTTCTTATTTCTTTATAATTATACAATTCCATTAATGTGTGTAATCGATTTTCAATGTAACGCCATTTAGCAGAATCTTGCGGCAAGATATCTTGGGTACCTCTTGGCATCTTAATCATAAAACTCTCTCCTTTATTATTAAAAAAGATTAAAATAGTCTTTTATTTTCATATGGGTTATAAAAAATTAAAAAGTCCCTTGTATAGTGCAAAACTATACAAGGGACGATTCACCGTGTTGCCACCCTATTTGATTATACTGATAAAAGCATAATCCACTCAAAACGCTTAACGTGCGCTATCCGACTTTTAATTAAAAGTACCTCTTCTTGCGTTCAAATTTTTAAATTACTAAGTACAATCTTACAGCCAAGGATTGTATTTCTACGCATTAAATGCTACCTACTTCATTTAAAATTTCAAGAATCATATCGGTTTTATTTATAAAGTTCAACAATAATGATAACGATTTTTAGAATAATTTGCAAGGTCTAGGACGAGAAATATTGTTTTAAACCATCAACAATAGCTTGTTCAACCACTTGTCTATGTAATTGATCATTAATCATTGATTCATCAGTAGGATTACTTATATAGCCTAACTCTAACAGTACTGCTGGTATATCTGTCTGTCTCAACACTTGATAATTTTGTTGTCTAGAACCTCGATTTGTCAATAATGCCTTCTTTTGAATTGCAGAATTTAAAGTTTGTGCAAGTGTTTCTTGCTTGTCTTTAAACCAATAAACAGTCACTCCATTGGCATTTGAAGAATCAAGCGCATCATTATGTATACTAATAAATGCGTCACCCTTTATATTTCTATCATCTAGGGACACATATTTATCATTGGAACGAGTCATTTTTACATGAGCACCTTCCTTATTTAATAACTTTTTTAATTCTTTAGCAGTTTTAAGTGTGTAATTTTTTTCGAGACTTTTAGATGGTGTACTACTTGAGGCGCCCTGATCACTTCCACCATGACCAGGGTCAAGTACAATTGTTTTTCCTTTTAGAGGGTTTGACGAAAGTGATTGATCAGCTGGAATGTTCAAATTTGTGTGCCAACCAGCAACCCAGCCTTTCTCAGTGCCAGCGTGATTTTGAACTTCAATCCATTTCCCTTTTCGATCTATTTTCTTAAAACTTTCGCCTTTTTCTATTTTATAAATAACAGGATAGGCGGCATTAGGTCCTGTTCTTAACTCAGCATTCTCAGTTATAGTAATTTGACCTGTATCTTCATCACTTAAATTAACAAACATAAAAAGTAAAATTAAAAATATAATAAAAATTACAATTACTACGAGCGTAAGTCGATTTTTTAGACCATGTTTAGTTAGCCATGAATCTATTTTCTTCATATTATTTTCCCATCCTGCGATTCATAAATCAATGTGACAGGTCCATCGTTATTAATTTCAACATTCATATGTGTTCCAAACTCACCTGTTTTGACAATTAAGCCATAACCTTCTAATTCTTTATTAAATTTTTGATATAAGTCTTTAGCTTGTTCTGGAGCTTTAGAATTTGAGAATCCAGGTCTATTCCCCTTTTTAACATCAGCGTATATAGTAAATTGGGAAACTGAAAGAATTTCTCCTTCAACTTGTTGAATATTTAAATTCAATTTGTCATTTTCATCTTCAAAGAGACGTGCATGAGCAATCTTTCTTGCGATGACTTTTACATCCTCTTCAGTAGAATTTTGACCTACTCCTACAAGTAAACAATAGCCTTTATTAATTTGGTTATCAATTGTATCATTCGTAACTCTAGCATTTTTAACTCTTTGTACAATTATCTTCATATCTTTTGCACCTCTAGTTCCAAACTCTAGATACTGTATAAACGTCACCTAGTTGTTTAATTTTTTCAACGACACGGTACACATCATTGACATTTTTTACCATCACACTAATATTAATTACTGCATTTTTATCAATGTCTGAACGCCCAGATACTTTAATCAAGCTTCCAGCAGTAGAATTTACAGCTTGTAATACTTCATTAAGCAAGCCATTTCTATCATATGCAGTAACTTCTAAATCAACTTGATATTGTTGTGTTGAATCTTTAGATTTTACCCACTCTACCGAAATCAATCGATCTGTCTCATTTTTTATATTTGGACAATCTGTACGATGAACTTTAATCCCGTGTCCTTTAGTGATATAACCAACAATATCATCACCTGGTATAGGATTACAACATTTTGATAACTTGATTAAGACGTTTTCTAATCCCTCAACATATACACCACTGTCTGTGGTAATATCTTTTTTTATAGGTACAGATTTTGTAACTTCCTGCGCCTCATTTAATGCCTTTTGTTTATCTAATATTCTTTGTCGTTCAGTTAATTTATTGACGATTTGTATTGATGTAACACCACCGAATCCAACAGCTGCGTACAAATCTTCATCATTAGCAAAATGATATTTTTCATTAACGACTTCTAAATTTTTCTCAGTTAGAATATCTTCAACACGGAATCCTTGTTCTTTAATCTCCGCTTCTACCATAAATTTACCTTTTTCAATATTAGAAGAACGATCTTGTTTTTTAAAGAAACTTTTGATTTTACTTTTGGCACTAGAAGATTTTACAATTTTCAACCAGTCTCTACTTGGACCGTAAGAATGTTTACTTGTACGAATCTCTATAATATCACCAGTTTGTAGAACATAATCTATAGGTACGATTTTACCATTAACCTTAGCACCAATCATTTTATTTCCTACTTCACTGTGTATTGCATAAGCAAAATCAATTGGTACTGCACCATAAGGTAACTCTATAACATCACTAGCTGGAGTAAATGCATATACCTTATCGCTCTGTAAATCATATTTTAAGGATTCCATAAATTCTTGCGCATCTGCAGAAGTATGGTCGGTTTCAGCAAGTTCTTTTAACCAATTAAGCTTATTTTGAAAATCCTGTGTTTTTTGATTAACTGTCTTACCTTCTTTATAAGCCCAATGTGCAGCAACACCATGTTCAGCGATTTCATGCATTTCGTGCGTTCTAATTTGTATTTCTAAAGGATCGCCATTGGGTCCAACTACAGTGGTATGTAGTGATTGATACATATTTTGCTTAGGCATAGCTATATAATCTTTAAAACGTCCAGGCATCGGTTTCCATAATGTATGAACTAAACCAAGTGTCGCATAACAATCATTTATCGAATTAACTATAATACGTATAGCAAGCAAATCAAATATTTGATCGAATTGCTTTTTTTGTTTTATCATTTTGCGGTATATACTGTAAATATGTTTTGGTCTACCGTTAATTTCGCCCGAAAGATTCATTTTAGTCATTTCGTTTTTAATTTTATTGATTGCATTTGTAATGTAAGCTTCGCGTTCACTACGTTTTTTCTTCATAAGATTAACGATGCGGAAATATTGCACACTGTCAATATATCTCAGCGCTGTATCTTCAAGTTCCCACTTTATCGTGTTGATTCCGAGACGATGTGCTAAAGGAGCATAGATTTCTAAGGTTTCCTTAGAGATTCTTACCTGCTTCTCTCTTGGCATTGCCTTTAAAGTTCTCATATTATGAAGCCGATCTGCTAACTTCACTAAAATTACGCGTACATCTTTAGCAATAGCAATAAATAGTTTACGATGATTTTCTGCTTGTTGTTCTTCCTTAGAGCGATACTTAACCTTTTTAAGTTTAGTTACCCCGTCTACTATTCGTGCAATTTCTTCATTAAACATATCTTTAACATCTTCAAATGTATAAGAAGTATCTTCAATCACATCATGTAGAAATCCAGCGACAATAGTGGGTCCGTCTAAACGCATCTCTGTTAAAATCCCTGCAACTTGAATAGGATGCATAATATAAGGTAAGCCATTTTTTCTAAATTGACCCTTATGTGCCTCATAAGCTATATGATAACTTTTGAGAACATATTCATATTCACTTGTTGATAAATATGATTTAGCTTTATAAAGCACCTCATCCGCGCTATATGGATACTCGTTATTCACTTTAATGACACCCCACTCAATTCATTACTTTCGTTTAGTACTCATGTTGCAAAGATGTTTAACATACCACATGAAAGTACTTATTTATTGTTTTGTATTCATTTTACCATAAATCATTTATAGCTTAAGAAAGTAGAAAGGTTCTACATATATCAAATTATCATGTTCAACTATATAATTGAAACTCATTTATTAATTTTCTAAATAATAGTTTCATAATACTACAATATGACTTACAAATAAATAAATGATGTTAAACTTTAATCACACATTTAAATTTACATTTAAGTTGTCGGTCCCAATTAAAAATTTAAAACACATATTTTTATTAAATATCGTTTTAAAACTATGTCCAATTAAAAATAGAGATGAAATACTTAGCTAATATTCATAGCAATTATAAAGTAAATTATAATAACATTGATAATCATTTAATACATTAAGGCATTAAGGTTTTCCAAAAGATTAATGAGCCTGATATTATTTTTTCAGGCTCATAAAAATCTATATTTTATTATTTTTATTCATCATATGAAATCAAACTCATCACATCATAATCTTTTATTTTATCAATTCCATTCAAATATTTAAGTTCAATAATAAAAGCAATACCTACAACTATACCACCTAATTGTTCAACAAGCTTTATTGCAGCTTCAATAGTTCCACCTGTAGCTAGTAAATCATCAGTGATTAAAACTCGTTGTCCTGGTTTAATCGCGTCTTTATGCATAGTTAATACGTTAGTTCCATATTCTAAATTATATTCATAACGAATAACTTCTCGAGGTAGTTTTCCTTCTTTACGTACTGGAGCAAATCCAATACCCATTGAGTAAGCAACTGGACACCCTATTATGAATCCTCTGGCTTCAGGACCAACTACTATATCTATATTTTTTTCCTTTGCGTATTCAACAATTTGATCCGTAGCATATCCATAAGCTTCACCATTATCCATTATAGTTGTTATATCCTTAAAGCTTACACCTGCTGAAGGCCAATCTTTTACTTCTGAAACATATTGTTTTAAATCCATTGTTTTTCCTCCTGAAAGCTATGTTAACTTTGATATTATCCATTCTTTTATATTTAAAAAATCATCATAGAGAAGACGTTCTTCTACTTCCATACGTGCTCGTCTCATTTGGTAAAAACGACTATTTTCTATATCTTGTTTATTTGGCGCTGGATTTATCTTAATCAATCCCTTTTCGTCGTAAATAAACTCCAATTCTTTAAAGACTTTAAGCATGAATGTTAATATTTCTGGCTTAATATTTAAGTACTCACAAAGCAGCATACCTTCTTTAATTAAGTCAGTTTCTTTTTTGTTTATTAAAGCTTTGTAACACTTTTTAAAAAGCGACTTGCTAGGGATACCTTCAAAATATATTGACTTTTCATGCTGCAGAACTAAATATAGTTGAGAAATTTGTGAATGTTCTAAGGTTTGTTCAATTTCAACCATAGTATTAGGTAAATCTCTAAACACTATTTTATCATAAGGTCTATCAATAACCTCACCATAATGATAGTAATGTGAATTGCTTTTTTTAAGTTTCGGATGAATGACATAGGCAACATTTGATTCAGTTTCTTTAAATTGTATATTTTTACGTTTACTACGATAATCTAAAATTTGTAATTGGTCTATAGCAATGTCTTTGATGATAAATTGAGGTGTTTGATTACCATTCCATTCATTAATTTGCAATGTTCCTATTATATGAATCGGTTGACCTGGTTCAAGTTCACTTGCCAAATGTCCATGATTCCAAAATAAAGCAGTTAAACCTGAATGACCAAGCGTTAACTTAAGATGCTTATTATCCTGTCCAATTCCCTTTGTTGACTTGACAATTAGATCTCTAACCATAAAAAGAGGACTATTAAAGTCCGTACCAAAAGGCCTTAATTGAAATATATCTTTAATATTTTTAATGTTAATTTCTTTTTCTTCAAGTTGTGCATCCACCTTTATTGAAGGCTCTAATGAAGTGGTAACAGTTAGTTCTTTCATCCACATATCTAGCTCTTTATGTAAATGTTCAATATTATCGATAGACATTGTCATTCCTGCAGCCATGTGATGACCACCAAACTTATCAATTAACTGTTGATGATCATTTAAAATATCAAACATGGAAACTTGTTCAATCGACCTCGCAGAACCCTTGGCATGATTTTGATTTTCATCAATATTTAAAATTAATGTAGGTAGTGCATATGTTTCTACAATTTTAGATGCAACAATACCTAATACACCCTCATGCCACCCCTCTTTGGCAAGTAAAAGAAACAAATGGCCTTGCTTGATTTGTTCCTCTGCTAATAACAATGCTTCATTAGTAATTTTAGATACTATATCTTTACGTTCATGATTAAAATGTTCAACTTGTTCAGCTAAAAATTCCGCCTCTTCAAATTCATCGGACAATAAAAGTTCAGCAGCTAATGATGCATCTTCTAGTCTACCAACCGCATTTAATCGAGGTCCAATAATAAAACCAATTGTTTCTTCTGTTATTTCATCATTAAAACCCGCTTGATTTAAGATAGCCTTTATGGACGATGGTGTATGATTGTTTAATATCTTTACTCCTTGCTTTACAATATATCTATTCTCATCTGTCAATGATACTAAATCTGCAATTGTACCTATGGCAGCTAATGCTATGAAATGTTGAGGTGGATGCTCTATCAATCCTTGGGCCAATTTATAAGCAACACCCGCACCACATAAATATTTAAAAGGATATTCAAAATTAGGATGCATCGGATGTACAATTGCAAAAGCATCAGGTAAAGTTTCTCCTATTTCATGATGATCTGTCACTATAACATCTACACCTAATTCTTGTATGGTACTTATTTCATGATGTCCCTGTATACCATTATCTACAGTTATTATTAAGGAAATCCCTTCGTCATAAGCATTTTTAAATGCTAATTCATTAGGTCCATATCCTTCTGTAAATCTATTGGGAATATACCACCCCACCTGAGCGCCAAGTAGACGTAAAGTAGACACTAGAATTGTAGTAGATGTAACACCATCTGCATCATAGTCACCATATACTAGTATTCGTTCATTTTGATCGATAGCTAATTTAATACGATCAATGGCTTTTTGCATATCACTTAATAACATATAATCATGACTAATGTTAGTGCCTTCAAATAGATTTTGAATCTCCTGATTATCCACAATATTTTTACTCTCTAATACCTTTTTTACTATAGGTGAAAGTTTAAATTGATCACTGCTACTCTCACTTATAAAGGTATTCGGTTGAGTTATATCCCAATTATATTTTGATTTAATCATTATAATCGTCCTCATTTCCACAGGTCATTATACCGAAATTTTATTGAAATAAAAAGTACTTGCATTTTTTAAAAGAATATATCATTTCAATTCTTCACAAAACTTTTATCATTCAATTTGTTCATTAACTGCTATCTTTATGATTAAACGCTAATATATAAAATCAAGAGGCAGGGGCATAATTCCTAGCAAAATAGACAGTAAATGAGTTTTTATAAATTCATTTACTGGC
>NZ_KV831374.1:0-71837 GCF_001837075.1 Staphylococcus sp. HMSC063F05 | reverse complement strand
ATTAACGAGGTGCCTTATGTATAAAGATTATAATATGACTTAACTTACTCTACCAATGGAAATTTCAGTTCTTATCCCCACACATGATATTTCACGACATGTAAATGATATTGCAGAAACAATTCCCGATACTGAATTCGATGAATTCAGACATCATCGTGGCTTAATATAAAAAATAATAGCTCAACGAGCTGAAAATAATCAAAAAATTATAAAAAAGACAATTTCTATATTATTTCAATAGAAATTGTCTTTAATTACTTATCTTGGACCTTTTTGTTCCAGCCTCTTGTAAATTTTTAAAATTATTAAAATGTGAAGAAGTTAAACTAAGATTTTTTCATCGTTAGATTTCTTCTCTTTGTGTACTACTAATTTATTATTTTTTGTCTTTTTAAACTGTCGTTTCTTAAGCATGCCCCATAATGGTACAGCAATGAAAATTGACGAGAATACACCAGATAATAATCCAATTAGTAATGCTAAAGAGAAATTAAATATTGTTGGTGCACCTAATATTAATATTGCAACTACAACTACAACTACAGTCAACACTGTATTAATAGAACGTGTCATAGTTTGTCTAATAGAGCGGTTGACTATATCATCAATTTGATCAGTATGCGTAATTACTTTAACTTTATGCAGATTTTCTCGAACACGGTCGAAAGTTACGATTGTATCATTGATTGAATAACCAACGATAGTTAATACTGCTGCAATAAATGTTAAATCTACTTCTAATCTAAACAAACTAAAGATTGCAATGATGATAAATACGTCATGTAATAATGCAAGTACAGAAGATAGACCCATACGCCATTCAAATCTTAGTGAAACATAGATAATAATGCCTATAGAAGCAAGTATTAATGCAGTTACAGCATTTTTAGCTAGCTCTTGGCCTATGAGAGGTGAAACGGTATTAATTTGTGGATTATCTCCAAATTCAGATTTCACCTTAGCACTTAATTTATTGTCTTCCTCACGTGATAAATCTTTTTTAAACTGAACTGTGGCATTTTTATTTCCACTACCATTAATCTGTATTTGATCTGGTTCCAATCCAACTGATTTTACAGTTTTCTCAACCTGTGCTTGTGTTATAGCATTTTTAGATTGAATATCTGCTCTTGTTCCGGATGAGAAATCAATACCTAAGTTTAATTTAAATATTGAAATGATAATCAAACCAATAATTACAATTAAAATACTAAGTGAAATAAGTGGCTTAGCTAATTTAACAAAGTTTAACCTTTCATATGATGTTTTTAAATCATGTACATCTTTACCTTCATTAATATCATGTCTATCCTTCTTCTTAACACCAAATAACCAGTATTGTTTTTTAAAGAAGTTTGAAGATACCAGTAATGATAACAACCCTCTTGATAAGAATACTGCGGTTACAAATATCATTAAAATACCTAAGAGTAACATGGTTGCGAAGCCTTTGACTGAACTTTCTCCAAAGAAGAAAAGCACAGCTGCAGCGATGACAGTTGTTAAGTTGGAATCAAATATAGTTAAGAATGAACTTTTATTTGCTTTTGAATACGCTTGTTTAAGCGTGCGTCCAATTCTTAGTTCATCTTTAATACGTTCATACATTATGATATTGGCATCGACAGCCATACCTACACCTAAAACTAATGCCGCCAATCCAGGTAGAGTTAATACACCTGATATGAAATTGAATGCGACTAAAGTTAAATAAATATAAGTGGTTAAGGCAATGATTGCAACTAAACCAGGCAAACGATAGAAACCAAGCATAAATAAATAAATTAATGCTATACCTACAATTGATGCAAACATGGTCTTATCAAGAGCATCTTGACCAAATTGTGCACCAACAGAGTTAGAGTAAATTTCTTTTAAATCAACTGGTAATGAGCCGGCATTTAATAACTCAGCTATTTGTTTCGCTTCTTCAACACCTTTTTTCCCATTGAAGCCACCTGAAATTTCAACACTACTAGAATTAATAGGTTGGTCTACACTCGCTGCAGATATAAATTTAGGCTTTTTACCTTCTTGTTGCTTTTTAGCTTCTTTCTTGTAACTATCGCCTTTTTCGAAATCTAACCAAACTACCATGACATTGTCACGTTTTTTAGAAATCTTTTCAGTTACTTTCTTAAATTTATCTTTACTTTTTACTTTAAATGTAACTGTTGGTTGATTAGTTTCTTGTTTAAATTCTTGTTTAGCAGAGCCTTGTTTAATGTCTGAACCAGACATTAAAACATGATCTTCAGCATCTCTAATTGTTAAATTAGCTTGTGTCGATAATAATTTACGCGCTTGTGCTTGATCCTTGATACCTGCTAATTGTACACGAATTCGATTTGGATCTTCGATTTGTATTTTCGGTTCTGATACACCTAGAACATTTACACGATTTTCTAATGTTTGAGATGTAGCTTGAAGTGCTTTTTTATCAATTTTATCTCCTTTATTTAAAGGATCTACTTGGAAGAGGACTTCAAAACCACCTTGCAAATCTAGACCTAAATTAACATTTTTAACTACATTCTTATACGTCATACCCATTCCTGTGAATAGTAGAGCTATGAGGAGTATGAATGCAATTATTCTACTCGTTTTCTTCACATGAACACCTCATTATTTACTTATGTATCTAGAATACTCGATGAATAAATTATCGTGCAAGTTAAAATGATATTACGTTCACTTTAACGGACTTACTTATATTAACATACTCATAGAAATAGTGAAATTATTGTCTAAAAATGCAACAATTTTATAATAATTATTATGTTTAAAAAATACTAAAAAAACCTGAGACAGAAATTGTCCCAGGCATTCTTAACATTATAACAATCAATACAGAAGTTAAAATAAATTTATTTTAATCATTTAAGATTAGAATTCTATTACAGTAGAAAGATAAAACATTCTATCCCCTACATTTAGATATCAATCTGTATTTATGAAGGATCTACTTGTTTTATAGCTGGTTTTTCAAAAGTCATTTCTGTTCCATTACTATTTACTGTAATGATTACAGAAGTTTCATCTACAGCTTTTATAGTTCCTTTAATACCACCGATTGTAGTAATCTTTTGACCCGCTTCAACACGGTTAATCATTGCACGATGTTCTTTTGCACGTTTTTGTTGTGGTCTTATTAATAAGAAATACATTACGACCAATAATAAAATTGGTATAATCAATGAAGTTAATTCCATTTTAGTTACTCCTCTTTAAAAGTTTTTAGGGTTTTCTACATTTAATCCATATTGTTCAAAGAATTCATCTTTAAAATCTAAAAGACGGTCTTCTCGAATGGCTTGTCTAATATCTTCCATTAATTTTAGCAGAAAATGTAAATTATGAATAGTAGTAAGACGGATACCAAAAGTCTCTTCCGCTTTAACTAGATGTCTAATATAAGCTCTTGTGTAATGTTGACATGTATAACAGTCACATTGTTCATCAAGTGGTCTTAAATCATCTGCATATTTAGCATTTTTAACAACTAATCGACCATTTGATGTCATACAAGTACCATTTCTAGCAATTCTAGTAGGTAATACACAATCAAACATATCCATGCCCCTAATGCTACATTCAATCAAAGCATCAGGAGAACCTACTCCCATTAAATATCTAGGTTTATCTTTCGGCATAAATTGTTCTGTATGTTCAACCATGTCATACATAACAGGTTTTGGCTCACCTACAGACAGCCCTCCTATTGCATACCCTGGAAAATCAAGACTGACTAGCTCTTTAGCACTTTGTTCTCTTAAGTCTTTGTATTCTCCACCTTGAATAATACCGAACAGTGCTTGATCTCCAGGGCGTTGATGTGCTTTTAAACATCTGGCTGCCCATCGAGTTGTACGTTCGATTGAATCTTTGACGTAATCATATTCAGCTGGCATTGGTGGACATTCATCAAATGCCATCATAATATCAGAACCTAAATCATTTTGTATTTGCATAGACTTCTCGGGACTCAAAAATAGTTTTGAGCCATTGGTATGATGTCTAAATTCTACACCTTCTTCAGAAATTTTACGCAAATTACTTAAACTAAATACTTGGAAACCACCAGAATCTGTTAAAATTGGACCGTCCCAATTCATGAATTTGTGTAATCCCCCAGCGTGCTTGATAATATCATTTCCAGGTTGTAACCACAAATGATATGTGTTTCCTAATATAATCTTTGCTTCTATGTTTCTTAATTCTTCCGGGCTCATTGTTTTAACTGTTGCTTTTGTCCCAACCGGCATAAACATTGGTGTTTCAAAAGATCCATGCGGTGTATGTACAATTCCTAATCTGGCACCGGATTGTTTACATGTTTTTATATGCTCATATGTCACTGCAGGCATATGTTAAACCTCACATTCTTTTATATAATTAACATTGCATCTCCAAAACTAAAGAATCGATACTCCATTTCAACAGCTTTATGATAAGCGTTTAAAATATATTTTTTATTGCTAAATGCTGATACTAGCATGACTAACGTTGATTTAGGTAAGTGGAAATTAGTAATTAACCCATCTATCGCTTTAAACTCAAAGCCAGGATAAATAAAGATATCAGTCCATCCACTTGTGGCAACAAATTGAGGATGATCACGACGTATCGTTTCTAATGTACGCGTTGATGTTGTTCCAACTGATATCACACGCTTCCCACTTTCTTTTGTTTTATTTAATAAATCAGCCGTTTCTTGTGTCATTTGATAATACTCACTATGCATTTCGTGATCATCGATATTTTCAACACTTACGGGTCTAAAGGTTCCTAATCCAACATGCAATGTAATAAAAGCGATATGTACCCCTTTTTGTTTAATTTTATTTAGCAAATCATCAGTAAAATGTAAACCCGCTGTTGGTGCAGCTGCTGATCCACTCTCTTTAGCATAAACCGTTTGATACCTATCAGGATCATCTAATCTTTCTTTAATATATGGAGGTAATGGCATCTCGCCTAATTCATCTAAGCGTTCTTGGAGTATACCCTCATAATGTAGACGCATAATACGCCCGCCCTGTTCAAGTTCCTCAATACACTCAGCAACGATTTTACCATCTCCAAAATTTAGACGATGACCTTTTTTAATTCTCTTTGCAGGTTTAAGTAAAACTTCCCAATCATTACCTTCAATTTGGGTGAGCATTAGCATTTCAACTTTAGCACCAGTTTCTTCTTTTAGGCCAAATAATCTAGCAGGCATAACACGTGTATCATTAAGAACCAATGTATCACCAGGCTCAAAATAATGGATGACATCTCTAAAATGTAAGTGTGTCAGCTCACCAGTATCTTTGCTAAGAACTAACAATCTACTTTGGTCTCTGTTTTTTAGTGGTGTTTGTGCAATGAGAGACTCTGGCAAATGATAATCGAAATCTTCGATATTCAAATTATTCCCTCTTTTCGTTAGTAGTATTAAAGTGTTCATAGGCTAAAGCAGTTGCTTTTCTCCCACGTGGAGTCCTTTCCAAGAAACCTCTTTGGATTAAGAAAGGTTCATATACATCTTCTATAGTCACTCGTTCTTCACCTATTGAAACTGCAATTGTATCTAATCCAACAGGACCACCATTGTACTGATTAATAATACAATTCATCATTTTATGGTCAATGTAATCTAAACCGTGTTGGTCGACCTGCAGTAATTGTAATGCTCGTTTAGTCGTTTCAATATATATCTGATCGTCTTCATTTACTTGTTGGAAGTCTCTTACACGTTTTAGTAACCTATTCGCTATCCTAGGTGTACCTCTAGAACGACGAGCTAATTCTAAGGCGCTTTCCTTATCGATGTCCGTTCCTAAGACCTCTGCAGTTCGCGTGATTATTTCCTTTAAATCATTTTCATTATAATACTCTAATCTAAGATGCACACCAAAACGATCTCTTAATGGCCCCGTTAAACTACCGGCTCTTGTCGTTGCTCCAACTAATGTAAATGGCGGCAAATCTATTCGAATACTTCTTGCTTCATCGCCTTTACCGATGATGATGTCTAAGAAAAAATCTTCCATAGCAGGATACAGAACTTCTTCAACAACACTACTTAATCTATGAATTTCATCGATAAATAACACATCACCTGGCTGTAACCCAGATAATATCGCTGCTAAGTCACCTGGTCTTTCTAAAGATGGTCCTGAGATGGTACGAATATTTACCTCCATCTCATTAGCAATGATATTTGATAGCGTCGTTTTACCTAGTCCTGGAGGACCAAATAACAAGACATGATCGAGTGGCTCTTGTCTAAGTTTGGCAGCCTTGATAAAGACTTCTAAATTACTTTTTATAGAGGATTGACCTATATACTGCTTTAATTGTGTTGGTCTTAGTGATAATTCCAAGTCAGTATCTTCATTATGAAATTCTTGATCGACCATTCTTTTATCCATTTGACTTCCTCCATTAAGAAACTAGTGTTTGTAGTCCTATTTTAACGGCTTCATCCACACTATTCACATTATGTTTGTTTAAGGATTTTTCTACTTTGGTTAATTCTCGTTTAGAATAGCCCAGTGCTTGTAAAGCTAATAGTGCTTCAGATATTATTTGGTTTTGTTCATTACCATTAACTTGAGTTTGTAATAAATCGTCACTATTTTCTTCAGTAATTGTAACCTTCCCTTTTAAATCTAACACAATTTGTCTTGCAGTTTTCTTTCCTATCCCAGGAAATTGTGTTAAATAAGCATCATTTTCATTTTCGATAGCCAATTTAACTTCATGTGGTGTACTTGAAGCAAGTATCGCTAAAGCTGATTTAGGTCCTATCCCAGTCACTTTTATTAAGCTAAGAAACATTTCTTTTTCCTCTTCATTAATAAAGCCATATAGTAGTTGAGCATCTTCTCGTACAATTAGTGAAGTATAAATTTGGACTTCTTTTTCAAGATATTTTTGAAAACGATAGGAATTAGGCGTTTGTATCTCATAACCTATGCCACATGTCTCAACCACTACATGTGTAGGGAACAACTGAGATAATGTTCCTTTAATATATGCATACATGTCAGTACTCCTTTACATAGTCATACTTATTAAGTCTACTTTAGTTACATGATTTATCTCTCTTAATGATTCAATGACCTCATCAATGGATAAATTAGAATTTCTCGCATTTAAAGATAGTGTGATTGTCGCTTTATCTTCAATTGGAACACTTTGATGAATTGTCAACACTGATAATTGAAGTTGAGAGATTGCATTAAGAACTTGGGCTAACATTCCAACAATATCATTTACATATAAAATCAAAGTAAATTCTCTTTGATCTAATATTTTTTCATCTACTGGAAATATTGTCTCTCTATATTTGTAAAATGCACTTCTAGAGAGATTGAATTGTTTTACAGCATCATAAATGGACAAATTCGAATTATTTTTTAAAGCATCCTTAACTTTTAAAGTTTTGATGACAGATTCTGGTAGTACATCTTCTCTAATTAAATAAAATTTTCGATTGTCTTTATTGTCCAATTTAGACACCCCTATTCGACAAATTCAAATTCTCCGCCTAAGATTCTAACAATATCACCATTGCTACAACCTCTCTCTCTTAAAGCATCATCAATACCCATTGACCGCATTTGTCTTGCGAATCTTCTTACAGCTGGATCACTATTAAAATCAGTCATTTTAAACATTCTTTCAATAGCATTGCCACTCACTACATATGCGCCGTCATCATCTCTAGAAATAGTAAATTTATCTGCTGATGGTGTGTGTTTATATAATACACGATTAACACCTAAATTCTCATCTTCTTCAACTGAGAAGTCAACATCTTTAACTTCCTCGAGCTTATCGGCAATTTGATATAATAATTGATCAATATTGTCTCTCGTAATAGTTGAAACAGGAACAACTGTCACATCGTTATCTAATTGTTCCTTAAAATGCGATAAATTCCCTTGTGAATCAGGTAAATCCATTTTATTTGCGACTATAATTTGTGGACGATCTTCTAAGCGTTGTTTATAATTGATTAATTCTTGATTAATAATTTTATAATCGTCTAATGGGTTTCGACCTTCTGACCCACTCATATCAATCATATGAACAATCACTTTAGTTCGTTCAACATGTCTTAAGAATTGATGTCCAAGGCCGACACCATCAGAAGCGCCCTCAATTAATCCTGGTAAATCTGCCATAACAAAACTTCTATGATCAGGAGTTGAAACAACACCTAGATTAGGCTTTATTGTCGTAAAGTGATAAGCACCTATCTTAGGTTTCGCTTTAGAAACTATTGAAAGCAATGTAGATTTACCCACACTAGGAAAACCAACTAATCCAACATCTGCTAACAATTTCAACTCTAAAGTCACTTCTAATTCTTCGCCTGGCTCACCATTTTCACTAAAATCTGGCGCAGGATTTCTAGGGGTAGCAAATCTTGAGTTACCACGCCCGCCGCGTCCTCCTCTAGCTACAATAGCACGTTGGCCATCTTCAACCAAATCTGCAAGCACTTCTTCACTTTCAACACTTTTAATAATTGTACCTGGTGGTACTTTTAACACTAAGTCTTCCGCATTTCTACCATGCATGTTGCTACTTTGACCATTTTCGCCTTTTTTAGCTTTAAAATGTCTTTGATATCTGAAATCTAATAAAGTTCTCAATCCTTCATCCACTTCAAATACCACAGAAGCACCTTTACCACCGTCGCCACCAGCTGGACCACCAAAAGGTACATATTTTTCTCTTCTGTAAGCAGTGATGCCATTACCTCCATCACCAGCTTTTAGAGATATTTTCACTTGATCGACGAACATATATCTCACCTCTTTTACTCCGAAATTTTAATCTTTTTAATTATATCACTATATATAGTGATATAAAAACTATAGTCAATTTGTATTTTTACCTAAACAAAATAAAACACCAGAAGTATTCACTTCTGGTGTTTACTAGACAAAATTATTCAGCAACTGCGTATACAGAAACTTGCTTTTTGTCGCGACCTTTGCGTTCAAACTTAACAACGCCGTCGATTTTAGCGAATAATGTATCATCGCCACCACGACCTACATTTTCACCAGGGTAGATTTTAGTACCACGTTGGCGATAAAGGATAGAACCACCTGATACATATTGACCATCAGCACGTTTTGCACCTAAACGTTTAGACTCAGAGTCACGTCCGTTTTTTGTAGAACTTACCCCTTTTTTAGATGCGAAGAATTGTAAGTTTAATTTTAACATCGGGATACACCTCACTTATAATTTAATTTGATATTTTCATTATATTCTTCTTCTATAGTTTGTAAAGAAACTAACATTGCTTGAAGAATTAATTGAGCTTCTTTGTTATTCGTATCAACACTTCTTATATGAAAATATCCGCCGTCATCTTCGTAGTTGATATCTGGCTTCTCTGATGTTAATCCCATTATAGCATTAACACTTCCAAATAAGACTGCTGATGCTCCTGCACAGACAATATCATGACCATATTCACCATGATTAGCATGACCATCCATGACTACATCTGTGACCTTACCTTCGTCATTAACCGTAATATCAACAGTAATCATACGATTATGCGTTGATTTTATCGATTGTTAATTTAGTATATGGTTGACGATGGCCTTTTTTACGTTTAGAGTCTTTGCGACGTTTGTAAGTGAAGACAGTAATTTTTTTACCGCGTCCTTGTTTATTAACTGTCGCAGTTACTGATGCACCTTCAACTGTTGGAGCACCAACTTTAACTGAGTCGCCACCTACAAATAAAACTTTATCAAAAGTGAATGAGTCACCTTCGTTAGCATTTAATTTTTCAACGTAGATTTCTTGACCTTCTTCTACTTTGATTTGTTTTCCACCTGTTTCAATTATAGCAAACATACTTTGCACCTCCTATATAATAAGTCACGCCATATACAGGTGACAATATGATTGTACTTCAACCTGTATGCGAGCGGTTGTATGTAGCTTGAAACTACTCAACTACTGCATCTTACCATCACTATGCCTTACTGTCAATTGTGTTTTTTACTTTTTTAGTAAATTTAATAATAATAGGAAATAACATAATCAGTAATAAAAAATTAATGATGAGAGTTGGAATAAGTCTTAATAATACAAATTCTATTAAATTAAATTTAATGAAACCTATTACTCCATAGATCATAGCCACATATACTTCTAAAAACATTGTGGATAATAAAATGATAAAAAATAATACAGAATAATCTCGATAAAAGATTTTAAAAAATTTATCAACTATAACAACTAAAATGATATAACCAAACATATATAAACCATATATACTTCCAAAATATAAATCAGTTACTATTCCGAAAAAGAATGCTAAAGACATAGCAACGCCAAAACCTCGGTAAACCGTCATGATAAGAATGTACATGATAGTTAAATGTGGTACAAAAATAATATCAATTTTCCCGAAATGCATGGGGATGGTAAGCCCTATAATGGTATCAATATAAAATAGAAGTATACCTATTAGAAAGTAATAAAAAGTACGCATTAATTATCACTACCTTCATCAGGTATAGTACTGACATCACGTTTAGCAACATACACATGAGTTAAATCTGTCATATCAGCTCCAGTTTTGACCCGTACTTGTTTAGCAAGCCCATATTGATCATTTTCGACTTTTGTTACTTCACCAATATATAACCCACTCGGTAATTGATCTGCTAATCCACTTGTTACTACTTTATCGCCTTTTTTAACGCTATCTTTGTTATTAATATCACTTATGATCAATTCTTCGTTTTTATTGTCGTATCGATCGATTAAACCAAAAATATTCTTAGTACCGTGATGAATATTAACAGATAATTTTCCTGCTCGAGTATGAGTGGAAATAAGGTCTACTTGTGATGAAAACTGATTAACTTTGGTTACTCTTCCAACTAATCCTTCTGTTGTCATGACGGCCATATTATTTTTTATACCTGCTTTGGAGCCCTTATCTATTAATATCGTATTCATCCATTGATCTGGGTTTCTCGCAATAACTGAAGTAGAAATAGGTTCATATTTTGATAAATCTTTGATATCAAGTTCTTTTTTATATTTCTTATTTTCTGATTCTAACTCTTCATTTTTAGCTTCAAGTTGTTTGATTTTATTTTTATCCTTTTTTGAGCTTCCTTTTTCAAATAAATCACCAATAGATCCAGTAACAAATTGAATTGGATAACTGATTACTCTTTGTCCAAATGATACAGAGTCTCCTACGTATTGTTCAGCTGGAGATTGGGTCTGAGAACGTATCGATAACCCTATTAATGCAATAAAAATAATCATTGCACATAAAACGACAATGAGCTTGTTATTTCTAAAAAACTTAAGCACCCAGAACACCTCTATATGACTAAAATTAGTATCTTAATATATTTTATATTACTCATTCAGTTAAATAAAGCACTAACTTTATGAAATTGATTCTATTTTATTATTTGTGACTATAGAGCTAACATTAATCAAACTGATTAATAAAATAGATAGAGTAAACGAGCTATGGAAAACTTCACTAAATCTTGATATAACTAGACTTCAAATAAATTTTTAATATAATCATTAACTGTCAGAACATAAAAGTGCCTGGAACAAAATTCATTGTCCCAGGCTTAACACAAATCATCAAAATTTTATTTCTATTAAATTATATTAAATTAAAATGATAAAATATTTACATCATTCTAAACTGAGTAATTTTACTTACTTTATAACGCTTACTGATTCACTTTATTTTGGTAAGTTATTCTTTATCTTTCTTCTTTGAAGACTTATCTTTCTTTTCATCTTCACTATAAAGTGTTTCTTCTTTTCTCCAGCGAGCAAAAAGATTTTGCGCTTTTGCTTGTTCATTAGCTTGTTTTTCTTTTGATTGTTCAGCCATTTTGAATCACACCAACCTTTATAAATAATCTATATAAACCCTAACGCATTTAAAACTGGTTTTCAAATGAATCATTCCTATTGTTATTGATAGGCTTCAATTGGCTTCAAATTAATAGGTTGTTTTAATTGATTTAGGTCTTCGTTCATTTCGAATTCAGTATTATAAACTCGGATATAATCATCACCGAATTTATAAATAATAAATTCGTCACCTTGTTGGCCAGCAAGATATTCGTCATTGAATCCCATACGTTCTAAACCTGAAACAGACATAAATTCTGCCTTATCAATCATATTAAAAACTGTCTTAATTTGACCTGCTGGAACATTATTGATGATATCATTTTCTTTTAAAATGTAACTTTTATCGTTACTAGGTTGTGAATAGAGTGTATTATTTTTTTGACTCACTTTCTGTGTGATATTTTGATGATGATTGTTCATATCATTAAGTGGGTTCCATTCTTGATTTTTGAGAAATGGTGCATGTTGAAGAGCTATATATATAATCAATATTATCGCTAATACTGCAATAATATTTTTAATAACACTAAAGATATATCTCATATAAGCCCTCCTTTTACAAATCAAATTTAGTATAATTTAAAATATTTTTCATTACATCAGACTATAGCCGTATAGATGATGTATCTATAGACCGATGGCAAATCAGTTAATATAATATATAATACTACATATACAATATAAGTGATTTAAGGAGGTTCAACATAATGAGCATTTTAACGATTATTTTAATTGTTTTGCTAGTCATCCTCTTATTTAAAGTTGGATTATCTATATTACGCTTTTTGATTTCAGTAGGCATTGTTTTGTTATGTATCTATTTAGGTTATCAAGGTGTATTATGGTTATTTGAACATTTTCAAAACTTTTCAGGTTTTATTCAATAATAAATCATAAGTTAGCTATACAAATTTTTTAATTAAAATTTTTAATGTATTTAGCTAGCTTTTTTATTTATCAAAATACCCCGCTTCAACTAAACTCGTAAATTTATTATCACCAATAATAATATGATCAAGTAAATTTATACCTAATATATCTCCGCACTCTTTAAGTCTATACGTTGTAGTAATATCCTCTTTCGAAGGTGTTACATCACCTGAAGGATGATTATGTACAACTATTATTGAATTAGAAGACTCTCTTATTGCAATATTAAATACTTCTCTTGGATGAATAATCGAACTATTCAATGTGCCTTTATATACCCAAGCTTGTTTTGTGACTATATTTTTTGAGTTAAGTAAAAGTACAACAAAATGTTCTTGCTCTAAATCTTTCATTGTCGACATCATCAGACTAGCAACATCACTAGGATGTGTAATCTGTACTTTGTCAAAAGTGCTTGTAGAATTAATACGTTCACCTAGTTCAAATGCAGCCTGTAATATTACAGCTTTATAAAGTCCAATGCCCTTTATTTTCAGTAGATCATTTATAGACAATTTTTTTAAATCTCTAATAGTGGATTGTTGCTTCAGTAATTCGTTTGCAATGTCAATACTAGAAAATCCTTTTCTACCAGTGTTTAAGAGAATTGCTAAAAGTTCAACATTGGATAGACTTTTAGCGCCATATGTAATTAAACGTTCTCTAGGTTTTTCATGCAGTGCCATTTCATTTATTCTCAATAAAATTCTCCCCCTAAAAGAAATAAAAGTTGGTGATAAACTGATGAAGTTACTACGAATGATAAGAATATAAATGGTATTAAAGGTAAATATTTAATATCTTTAAAAGAAAAAATTTTTAAAATTATGGCAAAAATCCCCCCAATGATAAACGTAAATACAACAATAAAAAAGAAAAAATTTAACGGAAATATAAGTCCCAATATATTAAAAAGCAATATGTCTCCATACCCTATAAATTTAGATGCGAATAGATAAATAACATGTGAAATCAAAAATATCATTATAAAATTACCAAAATAGGTTTGGGTTGTAAAAACAGATACGACTGTGTATACAAATAAGAGTCTCATATCAATATGCATTGAGTGAATATCGTAAAGACACATCGTCAGTAGAAACAGGAAAGTTATTAAAAATAATGTGAAGTGTATATTAAAATGAGTAGGATAATAGAGGAAAATAGCACCAAACGAAACGAGTTCTCCGATTAAATATAAACGTTGTAATGGTTGATTACAACAACGAGATTGTCCACGAAGTTTTAAAAAACTTATAATAGGCAGTAAATCTAAGGGTTTTATGATAGTATGACAAAAATCACAGTGAGACCTAGAATAAAGATATTGAAGTTTTAATATATTTTGATTGCAAAATTGATAAAGAAAACTAAATATAATGCTACAAGTATAGGCAAGTAATAGCATATATCACACTCCTCAACATTTATTATAAACAGTCTTAAACAAAAGTAAATATGAGAAGAATTTTACAATTCGTTCATGAGTATGTCTTCTTTCTAGACTTTTATAAACATAAATTATTAAAGAAGATTATACAAAGAAAGAGTGAAACTTACAGTTTTAACTGCAGTTGTCACTCTTTTGAATTTAATTAAAATTAATTTTTGCTTTTACCTCGCTGATGAAGTATAAACTTCCAGTAATAATCAGCCCATCACCTTCGTAATTTTCAATAAAATCAACATAATCATCAATTAAATGTAAATTATCTAATTTCAATTCTTCGGCAATTTCTTCTTTAGCTAATGCTTTTGGAAACTCAAAATCTGCTATATAGAATTTTGATGCAATATCATTTAATTTGTTAATCATACTATGAATTGGCTTTCCTTTAATTGCAGAAAATAAAATATCAATTTTATCTCTTCCATAATAATGTCTTATTGTGTCTACTAACGCATCAATACTTTCATTATTATGAGCACCATCAATAACCATTAATGGTTGTTCTTTTACTTGTTCTATTCTACCTGTCCAATTCACAGATTCTATACCGTCTATCATTTTATTAAAATCTAATTCTATGATTTGTCTTTCATTTAATTCAATGAGAGCAGTAATAGCAAGTGCTGCATTTTCCTTTTGATGTTCCCCTAACATATTAAGAATGATAGTTTCTAATTCATAATCTTTATACCGATATGTGAACTCATCATCTTGGGAGACAACGGTAATCTCCCGATCCAATTCAATTGGTTTTGCGTTCTGTTCAAGCGCATAATCTCTCACATACTTTAAAGCATCGTCATTTTTTACAGCATAAACAATCGGTATATGTGGTTTAATTATAGCTGCCTTATCTTTTGCAATATCTAAATAAGTTGTTCCTAAGATATCTGTATGGTCAAGTCCTATACTTGTGAGTATGGATAGCACAGGTTTAAAAACATTCGTCGAATCATTTTTAATTCCTAAACCTGCTTCAATTATCACAAAATCAACAGGATTTATCTCACCAAAATAAAGGAACATCATTGTTGTTATAATCTCAAATTCAGTAGCCCCACCTAAATCTGTTTCTATCTCTAAGGCTTCACTAACAGGTTTAACTCGTTCAACTAATTGAACAATTTCATCGTTCATAATTGGTACACCGTTTAAACTAATACGTTCATTGAAACTTTCAATAAATGGTGAGGTAAATGTTCCAACTGAGTAATCGTTCTCAATTAATGCGGTTCTCAAGTATGCAACAGTTGAACCTTTACCATTTGTTCCACCCACATGAATACCTCTAATTTTATGTTGGGGATTATTTAATTGTTCTAGCATCCATTCCATACGTTTGACGCCAGGTTTGATACCAAATTTAGATCTTTCGTGTATCCAATACAAGCTGTCTAGGTAATTCATGATCATGCTCCTATGCCTTTAATTGTTCAATTCTAGATTTAACACCATTATATTTTTCTTGATAATGTTGTTGTTTTTCTTTTTCTTCATTAATTATTTTTTCTGGTGCTTTATTTACAAAATTCTCGTTGGATAACTTTTTATCTACTCTATCTAACTCGCTTTGTAATTTATCTAATTCTTTTTCAAGTCGAGCAATTTCTTTGTCCATATCAATAAGACCTTCTAATGGCAAAACTACCTTACCAGCAACTACTACAGTTGTCATAGCTTTTTCTGGAATTTCAATCTCAGTATCAATAGTCAATTGACTTGGATTACAGAATTTGTGTAGGTAACTTATGTTATCCATAAGTGTATGTTTAATCTTTTCATCTTTAGTTTGAATTAAAATCGGTATTGCTTTAGATAACGGTGTGTTAACTTCAACTCTTGATTGACGGACAGATTTAATAATTTCAACTAATTGTTCCATTGTTTGTTTACTTTCATTAAAGATTAATGCTTGATCAACAGTTGGCCAGTTAGCTTTTACAATTGTTTCTCCATGATGTGGAAGACTTTGCCAAATTGTTTCTGTCACAAAAGGCATAAATGGATGTAACATTTTCATTATTTTATCTAAAACATAACTAAGTACTGATCGCGTCGTTTGCTTTTGAGATTCGTCCTCGCCATTCATAGGTATCTTGCTCATTTCAATATACCAATCGCAGAACTCATCCCAAATGAAATTATAAAGCGCACGACCTACTTCACCAAATTCGTATTTATCACTTAATTCGGTTACTGTAGATATCGTTTCATTTAATCTAGTCAATATCCATTGATCTGCTAATGACAAATTACCACTTAGGTCTATATCTTCGACTTTAAAATCTTCACCAATATTCATTAAACTAAAGCGGGCAGCATTCCATATTTTATTAATAAAATTCCAAACTGATTCAACTTTTTCAGTAGAATATCTCAAGTCATGACCTGGTGAAGATCCTGTTGCTAAAAAGTAACGTAGACTATCAGCGCCATACTCGTCAATAACATCCATAGGATCAACGCCATTACCTAATGATTTACTCATTTTACGCCCATCTTCAGCTCTGACTAAACCGTGGAGTAATACATCATTAAATGGTCTTCTATCAGTAAATTCTAATCCTTGGAAAATCATACGGGCTACCCAGAAGAAAATGATATCATAACCAGTAACTAATGCATTTGTCGGATAATAACGTTTAAAATCATCAGCATTTGTATCAGGCCATCCTAATGTTGAAAACGGCCAAAGTGCACTTGAGAACCATGTATCTAATACATCCTCATCTTGTATCCAATTCTCGATGTCTTCAGGTGCTTCTTCACCAACAAAGACTTCACCTGTATCTTTATGATACCAAGCAGGTATTTGGTGGCCCCACCATAGTTGACGCGAAATCGTCCAATCTCTAATTTCTTCCATCCAGCGATTGAATGTATTTTCAAATCTACCTGGGAAAAAGTCAATTCTATCTTTTGTATTTTGATTATCCAAAGCTCTTTGTGCCAAAGGTTTCATTTTTACAAACCATTGTGTAGACAAATAAGGTTCTACTATTGCACCAGAACGTTCAGAATGTCCTACTGAATGTGTATGTTCTTCAATTTTTATAACAAGATCTTGTTCTTTTAAGTCTTTAACAAGCTGATTTCTACAATCAAATCTATCCATCCCTTTGTATTTATCAGCTTTATCGTTCATCTTACCATATTCATCCATGACTATAATATTTTCTAATTGATGTCTTTGACCAATTTCAAAGTCATTAGGATCATGTGCCGGAGTAACTTTCATTGCTCCTGAACCAAATTCAATATCAACGTATTCATCAGCTAAAATAGGTAACTCTCTTCCTACAATAGGTAATATAACTGTTTTACCAATCACATCTTTATACCTTTCGTCATTTGGATTTACAACAATAGCAGTGTCACCTAACATAGTCTCAGGACGTGTAGTAGCTATTTCTATATATCCATTCCCATCAGCATAAGGATATTTAAAATGATAAAAAGCACCTTGGACATCTTCATGAATGACTTCAATATCTGATAAAGCTGTTCTAGCTTTAGGGTCCCAGTTAATAATTCTTTCACCACGATAAATAATACCTTTATTATATAAATCAACAAATACTTTTCTTACAGCTTTACTTAAACCATCATCTAACGTAAAGCGTTCTCTACTATAATCTAACCCTAAGCCAAGTTTAGCCCATTGTTGTCTAATAAATGTTGCATACTCTTCTTTCCAATCCCATGCTTGCTGTAAAAATTTTTCTCTTCCTAAGTCGTGTCTAGATATACCTTGTTCATTAAGTTTTGCTTCAACCTTTGCTTGAGTTGCTATACCAGCATGATCCATACCAGGCAGATATAAAGTATCGTATCCTTGCATTCTTTTCATTCTAGTTATTATATCTTGTAAAGTAGTATCCCATGCATGACCTAAATGTAATTTACCTGTTACATTAGGGGGCGGAATTACAATTGTATATGCCTCTTTAGATTTATCTTCAGATGGTTTAAAGTAACCATTACTTACCCATTCCTCATAACGACCCTTTTCAACTTCTCTTGGATCATATTTTGGTTTCATTTCCATATGTCTACCTCCTAAAAAATAAAAAGAACATCCATCCTATAAAAAATAGGACGGATGTTCTGTTCCGTGGTACCACCTATATTCAAGAAGAAATAATTCATTCTTTTCTTCAAGCACTTAAGTCTCTGATTAACGCTCATACACGCTTCTACCTACATGTCGTCTATGTTTCAATAGAAGTTATAAAATAGGGCTACCTTCAGACTTAATCATTTACATATTCACAGCCACCATATGCTCTCTTTAAAATGATATAAACTTACTCTTCCCAAATAATATATTCTTTTACTCATTTATATTATAATGGATATTAAAATAAGTCAATGTATTGGAGATGAAATTATGAATGAATGTGCTTTTAACACAACTGATCCTATCTATATAGAGTATCATGATTATTATTGGGGACAACCAATCTATGATAGCAAAGAATTATTTAAGCTAATGGCTCTTGAATCACAACATGCAGGATTATCATGGTTGACAATATTAAAGAAAAAAGAATCGTATGAACAGGCATTTTACAACTTTGAACCTCAATTTATCGCACATATGACTGAACAGGATATTGATTATTTAATGAAATTCCCAAACATTATTCATAATCGTAAAAAGTTAGAAGCAATTGTGAGCCAAGCGAAGGGATATTTAAAAATTGAAAAAGACTATGGTAGTTTTAGTAAATTTTTATGGTCTTATGTAAATCATCAACCCATAAATATGGGTTATAAAAAACCTAGAGATCGTAAAAAAGTTGATCAAAGAGCTACTCAATTATCAAAAGATTTAAAAGCATATGGTTTTAAATTTTTAGGTCCAGTAACCGTGTTCTCATTCTTAGAAGCTGCTGGATTGTATGACTCACACCTTGAAGGATGTCCTTTCAAACCAAATCATGAGTGAAGCATAGACATAAGTTGCGCTGCGGATATTCAAACAATATGAGTTTTTCACGCATACTAAAAGTTTACAACGTTTAATTTATCTAGATTTTACTTTTAAGTAATTACAATTACTCGCAAATATTTTCGAAGTTTTATTTAAAAATGTATAACTTAAGTCATTAAAATCATTTATTATTTAATTTAACATTAATAAAATAACCAATTAGTGGCGCAATGACAAATAATATAAAAAATATTCTAAAAATGTGATAGCTTGAAATCATCGCTACATCAGCTCCAGTAGCCATAGCCACTAAAACTATTTGACTCATACCTCCTGGTGCTGCTCCTAAAAACAATTCATTGATGGATTCATTAGTAATCAAATGTATTCCTATTATCATTATAAACGTTGTGACTATGAGCATTATATTTTGAAAGGCTATTGCTATTGCAATTCTTCCCTTTAAATCACTCATTAAGTTGGCAATCTGTAATCCAATACGTATCATATAAATAAGTTGCGCTGTGGCTAACAACCAATGATCTAGTGAAAATGTTAAATGTGTTGTCATATTCCATATAATTAAAACTATTATAGGTGCTAATAATTGTTTAGTGGGGAAGTTAATTTTTGACATTCCTATATAGATGATTCCCACCATTGAGAATAAGATGATTATTTGCCATATATTTAAAGTCTGAGAAAGTGTGGGTACTTCCATTGTAGTATGATTCATTTCATGATGGTTATCCTGAAAAAAATACGAAATAAGTGGTACTAAAATAACAACAAATATTACACGTGATGTCTGTGTTAAACTCACAACTAATATATTTGCTTTCTTATTTTCTTCTGCCATCACTAACATTTGGCTTAGCGCACCTGGTATAACACTTAAAATTGCAGTTTCTAAATTTACTTGTGCAATTTTCTTAAAAAAGAATGCAATTATCAAAGCTAATAAAATTAGTAGGATAGTGACAAAAACGATAGTTAGCCAATTTTTACTTATGTCTTTAATCACTTGTTGTGTGAAGGTAGAGCCAATTTGAACTCCAAGTAGTATTAAACCAATTTGACTCAACCAAAATGGCCATCGTATTTTTAATTTTAATACTTTTACACATAATAACGCCGCTAATATTGGTCCAAACATAAATGGCAAAATCACATGTAACATTTTTAATAACAGACTTAACATAATAGCAATTAATAATATGATTAAATTATTAATAAAATTCCGCTTCAAAATACCACTCTACTTTCGTTAAAAGTAAGTCACAAAATTTCTAACTTTATTTAAATTCAAAGAGTAGAACAAAATGCATCTTAAATTCCTAGTCCACCATCGAACCCCAACTTGCCCTGTCTGTTGAATTTCTCAGTGAAATTCTTTTTGTTAGGGCCCCAAACCCCAACTCGCCTTGTCTGTTGAATTTCTAAGTGGAATTTACTGTATTGATGACATAACATAGCTTTAAAAGTTGATATAAGTGCATTTTTAATTCAGTTATAAACTACTTATAAGTTAAGAAAGTCTAGGACATTGACTTTTGCCCTAGACTCAATTAATTTAAATAATTATATTTTAAAATTATCACACAATACGACTTAATGCATTATCAAATGCTTGGATAGTTTTCTCAATATCATCTTTAGTATGTGCAGTTGATAAAAATGTTCCTTCAAATTGTGAAGGTGGTAGGAAAACACCTTCCTTAGCCATTTCTCTATACATATTACTAAATAATTTTAAATCACTTTTATTTGCTTCCTCAAAATTTGTTACAGGCCCCTCATTTAAGAAGTAACCAATCATTGAACCAGCGCGATTTACTGTGATTGGAACATTATGCTTAGCAAATACCTCTTTTAATCCTTTTTCAAGTATATCTCCTAGAGAATTAAAATACTCATAAGATTCAGGAGTAAGTTGACTCAATGTTTCATAACCACTAGTCATTGCTAAAGGATTACCTGAAAGTGTGCCAGCTTGATAAATAGTCCCAACAGGAGCAATGTAATCCATAATTTCTTTTTTACCACCAAAAGCTCCAACGGGTAAACCTCCACCTATCACTTTTCCTAAGCAAGTTAAATCAGGTGTTACACCAAAGTATCCTTGCGCACAATTATAACCTACACGGAAACCAGTCATCACTTCATCAAATATAAGTAATGCTCCATATTCATTAGTAATATCTCTTAAACCTTGTAGAAATCCATTCACTGGAGGCACTACACCCATATTTCCAGCAACCGGTTCAACAATAACACCAGCAATATCATCGCCATATTTTTCGAACGCTAATTTAAGTGAATCTAAATCATTATATGGCACCGTGATAGTGTTTTTAGCAATACCTTCAGGGACGCCTGGTGAATCAGGTAAACCTAGTGTTGCAACACCTGATCCTGCTTTAATCAATAAAGAATCACTGTGTCCATGATAACACCCTTCAAATTTTATAATTTTATTACGTCCTGTATAACCCCTAGCTAAACGAAGTGTGTCTAAAGTAGCTTCAGTTCCTGAGGAAACCATTCTTACTTTTTCAATTGAAGGTACACGGTCAATCACAAGTTCAGCAAGTTTATTTTCTTGAAGTGTTGAAGCGCCGAAGCTTGTACCTTTATCTACTGCTTCATGTAATTTGGATATAACTTGTTGATTTTTATGTCCCAGAATTAATGGGCCCCAACTTAGCACATAATCAATGTATTCATTTCCATCAATATCATATATTTTAGATCCTTCACCATGATCCATAAAAATAGCTGGTGTGTCTACTGATTTAAATGCTCTTACGGGACTGTTAACACCGCCAGGCATTAATTTCTCAGCTTGCTCCATTGCTTTAATAGATTTTTCAAAACTCATCATATGACCTCCTCAATTATCATCTATTTATCTAAATAACGACAGATATCTTTTGCAAAATAAGTAATTATTAAATCAGCACCTGCACGTTTCATAGATATCATTTGTTCCATAACAATTTTCTCTTCATCTATCCAACCATTTAACGCTGCTGCTTTTGTCATACTATATTCTCCACTAACGTTGTATGCTACGACTGGCACGTTCGTATTATTTTTTACATCTCTAATAATATCTAGATAACTTAAAGATGGTTTAACTATCATCATATCGCAACCTTCTTTAAGATCACTTTCCAATTCTCTTAATGCCTCTAAACGGTTTGCAGGATCCATTTGATAGGTTTTTCTATCCCCAAAAGAAGGTGCTGAATCTGCAGCATCTCTGAATGGACCGAAAAAGCTTGATGCATATTTAATACCATAACTCATGATAGGAATATTTTGATATCCCGCTTGATCAAGGCCTTCACGAATTTCAGCAACAAAACCATCCATCATATTACTTGGAGCAATGATGTCAGCTCCAGCTTCAACTTGAGAAATAGCTGTTTTTACAAGTAATGGAAGTGATTTATCATTGTCTACATCATGCGTATGATCGTCAATAACGCCACAGTGTCCGTGGTCTGTGTATTCACAAAGACAAGTATCTGCAACAATAAGTAAATCCTTATATAAATTCTTAGATATTCGTGTCGCTTCTTGAACAACTCCATTATGATCATATGCACCAGATCCAATGTCGTCTTTGTCATTTGGCACACCGAAGAACATGATTGCTCTAATACCTAAATCATATGCCTCTTTAATCTCTTCATGCAATAAATTTAAACTAATTTGGTATATGCCTGGTAGTGATTTAATTTCACTTTTTATATCATCTTGCTCAACTACAAATATTGGATATATTAAATCTTCTTTTCTAACATGAGTTTCTCTTACTAAATCACGCATTGTCTTAGATGAACGCAATCTTCTATGTCTATCAAATTTCATTTTGTTCCCTACTTTCTATTATTTTATCAATAAGTGAATCTAATGTTTGTTTATTTGCCACTTTTACAGATGTATTGAATTTTAAAATGGTCCTAGCAGTTTGCTTACCGATAGCAAAATAATGATCAAATTCAGGCACATTGTCCTCTTTGAAATAAAATTCAACTGCAGAGGAACTAGAAAAAGTCACTGCGTCTATTTGATGTTTTCTAACAAGAGACTTAACTTGACTTATATTTTTAAAATTCGGTACTGGTCTATATAAATCAATTTTAACGACTTCATTATATTTGCTCAATTGTTGAACTAATTTAGGACGTGCTTTTTCACTTGAGGGCAACAATAAATGTTGTTCGCTAATCTTAAACTCGTCCAAAAAGCCTTCTTGAGAAAAATCACGTGGCACAAAGTCGACACTAATACCTAATTCATTACAATACTGAGCTGTCTTATCACCTATAACAGCTACCTTTTTAACTTTAACGTTTTTTAAATAAGGATAAAAGTATTTTACTGCGTTTTTAGACGAAAAAATAAGCCAGTCGTAGCTATGATCAAGCAATTTTTCATTAAAATGAAGTTGTTTTAGTTGGATAAAAGGCTTATGGATAATATCAACTAAATGACTATGAACTTCATTCGTCTGCGTCATAACTATAACTGGTTTCATAAATTTATTTCACCTCTATAATAGAGTTTAGTATTATTCTGCTTCGTTTAATTTTTTAATTATGTCATAAGCACCTTGTTTTTTAAGTACTTGACTCACTTCTATACCCAATTTTACAGGATCAGTACCCAATGCTGTATGCTCATATCTTTCCTTACCATCTGGAGACATAATCAGTCCTGTAAATTCAATTTGGTTATCTTGAGCAATTGTTGCATATCCACCTATAGGAACCTGACAACTGCCATCCATTTCTGATAGAAAAGTACGTTCAGCAGTCACACATTGTGCTACATCATGATTGTGTACTTTAGATAGTAAATCTAAAAGTTCTTTGTCATCACTCCTACACTCAATACCAAGTGCACCCTGCCCTATAGCTGGCAGTAATATATCTCGATCAAGATAAGTCGTAACAATATTATCTGACCAACCCATGCGTTTTAATCCAGCAGCAGCTAATATAATAGCATCATAATCTTCAGTCTCTAATTTTTTTAATCGAGTATCAATGTTTCCACGAATCCACTTAATTTTTAAATGTGGGTATTTTGATAAAATTTGAGCGCCACGACGTAAAGAACTTGTACCTACAATGCTGCCCTCAGACAATTCTTGTAATGGTATATGATTTTTTGCTATATAGGCATCAAAAGGAATTTCTCTGTCAGGAATACATCCTAAGGTAAGACCGTCAGGAATCATACTTGGTACATCTTTTAGAGAATGAATCGCCATATCTATCTCTTTATTAAATAATTCATTTTGGATTTCCTTAACAAAAAGTCCTTTACCTCCAACTTTGGATAATTGTTTATCTACAATTTTGTCGCCTTTAGTTACAATTTCTTTTATTTCAATATCCAAAGACGGATCGATAAATTTTAATTTATCTATAAATTGTTGACTTTGTGTTAGCGCTAATTTACTTCTTCGCGACCCAACAATTAATTTACGCATACGTTAAATGCCTCCTCGATACCGGTTTTTTTATATGAAAAACAGGTTATTTCTTATCTAAAATGAGTTAAAAAGAATAAATTAATCATACACAAACAAAATAATATAATGTTAAAGTAGATAAGATTTCTTTGTGATATCCATTTTTTTATTCTAATGAAAATATAAACACCATATAATAAAGTAATAATTGTTGAAAATATTACTTTTGGATCTATAAATATTTGTTTACCGACTGCAAAGATACCCCATTGTGCACCTAAAATCGTACTTAATATAAGGATAATCCATGCAACAAGTGTTGAATAGAAAACGATGGTTTCTAAAGTAGCAACACTACCAATTCTAAAGTAATTTTGATCGAAATTTTTCTCCTTTAAATTTCGATATTGAATAATGTAGAGTAATGAATTTACAAATGCGATTGCAAAAAATGCATAACTTAATACTGCAAGTGCTATATGAACAAGTAATAATTCATTAATTACTGCAATTTGTTGAATTTGCGTTTGATAATGTTCAGGCTGAAAAGTATTTAAACTCATTAGGATAAATCCAATCAAATTAAGGAAAAAAACAGAAAAATTCATTACTTTAATCAAATTCAATATCAACGAAATTGATATAATAATCCAAGTTAAAGAGAAAAAAACGTCAAATATAGAACCTAGTGGCACTTGTTTAGTATGAATAAAAAAAATAGACAAAGAGATTGTTTGTAAAACCCAAACAATCCCTAATGAATAAAAACCTACAGTTCTAGTCTTATAATTTTTATTAATGAAATCAACAAAGTAACATATAATACTAAACAGATAAATCATTAATATGATTTCATGAAATCGAATTAACAGGGTTTCTTGCATATCATCACCAAATTAATATGCTTATTCAAAACTAAATATTCGATGCGCTAAGATTTCCTTTGCTCTACTCTCTTTTTCTAACTTTGCTTTTTCACGAGGATCTTCGGCTTCAATATCAAATATGTTTTGAAATAGCTCTAATTTTTCATTACTTTTTTTATCAGTACTTAATTCCTTAGCCTGTTTGATAGGATCTTTTAACATTTGATTGATAATACTTTTTGTATGTTTCGAAATGACTTTACGTTCTCTTTCAGAGAGATCTGGCAATTTACGATCAATACTTTCCATAGTTTCTGCTTGGATATTCATAGCTTTTTCACGTAAAGCTCTGATTACAGGTACAACACCAAGCATATTAACCCATTCGTTGTGTGAATCAATCTCCTCAGGTATTTGTCCTGCAATAGTTTCAGCAGCTAATTGACGTTCTCTTAAATTGGCATCTACCAAATCTTTCAAATCATCAACATCATAATTAAAAATATTTGTAATTGCATCAATCCCTGGTTCAATGTCTCGTGGAACCGCAATATCAATCAGAACTAATGAATCCAGTTTTCTAGTTTCTGAAATTGTTTTCACCATAGAATTAGTGATGATATAGTCTTCAGCACTTGTAGAACTAATTACTATGTCCGTTGTTTCTAATAAAGATGGTAATGCTGAAAGTGAATCATATGAAACATTGTGTTTTTCGGCTAAAATTTTAGCTTTAGATAATGTCCGATTAACAATTGTTACATTTGAAATTCCAGAACCTAAAAGATTTAAGAGTGATAATTCACCCATTTCCCCTGCTCCAATAACGACAGCATGTTTACTTTTTAATTTTCCAAATACCTTTTTAGCTAATTCAACAGCAGCATAAGAAACACTCACAGCATTATCTGCAATGTCTGTTTCACTGTGTGCTTTTTTAGCAAAAGTAATCGCTTGTTTAAATAAATGATTAAAAATCGTTCCAGTTGTACCAGTATTTTGCGCTAAGAAAAATGCATCGCGCATTTGTCCTAAAATTTGTGTTTCACCAAGCACAATTGAATCTAAGCCAGAAGTGACACGCAATAAATGTTCAACTGTATCGTCCCCCACTTTAACTTCCGACATATCTTTAATATCATCTACCTCAAATCCAAAAGAGCGCGCTAAAAATCTTTGTATATAATAACGTCCTGTATGAACTTGATCAACAATAGCGTATACTTCAGTACGATTACATGTAGATAAAATGACATTTTCTAAAATTGCTTTAGTTTCATATAAATCTTCATGTGCTAATCGTAAGGCATCATCTCTAAAAGCAACTTGCTCTCTTAATGTTACATCAGCTGTTCGATGATTTATGCTAATTGCAACAAAATGCATTTATAACGCCCTCCATATACTAACAATAAAACAAGTATAACACATTTAAAAAGATGTTTAAGTGGAATGCTTAAATAAATTAGAAAGATTATAATCTACATTCAATTTTTTGCCAAAATACCGACATTTTTTAATTGTGGTTAAAATACATTTCTCTAATTGAAAAAATTTATATATATGTTTCAATAAAGTTCCAAATTTCTTGCTGTTTACTATTTTTAATTGAAGAATAACTTATAATATTATCTCCAGATTCTAATTCTAATTTGTCTTTTATTCTTTTGATATGCTTTTGTACTTTTCCTTTGGCAATTTTATCTTCTTTAGTACATATTACAAGTGTTGGTATATCAAAATGTTTAAGATAATTGTACATAAGCACATCATCTTCAGTAGGTTGATGTCTTAAATCGACAAGTTGAATAACAAGTTTTAAATTCTCTCGTTGTGTAATATATTCTTCAATCATTTTACCAAATTTTTCTCGTTGAACTTTACTTACTTTAGCGTATCCATATCCTGGTACATCAACAAAAATAAGTTGTTCATCTATATTATAGAAATTCAATGTCTGTGTCTTACCAGGTTGTTGTGACGTTCTCGCCATATTTTTACGCCCAATCATACTATTAATAAATGTAGATTTCCCTACATTTGAGCGTCCACTTAACGCTACTTCTGTTAATCCAGTGTCAGGATACTGTGCTTTTTTTACAGCACTTATAATTAAGTTAATATTATTAAAATTTATATTCATAGACTTCCTCTTTCTTATACTATTGTATAATTAACTTTAACATTTTTTTCTATATTTACATATAAAAAAACCGAGTCACAATTCACGTGACTCAGTCTTAAATCAAATATTTTAAGCAGATGTCTTGTTCTTATTAATTAGATTTCCTTCATCATCATATAATTCAGGCTCAATTTCTTCATTAATTGTTTGTTCAGTAATGACTACTTTACTTACATTTTCAGAAGAAGGTACATCATACATGATGTCAATTAATGCTTCTTCTATAATTGAACGTAATCCACGCGCTCCTGTTTTACGTTCGATTGCTTTTTCACTTATAGCAGATAGAGCCTCTTCAGAAAACTCTAATTCTACATTATCTAACTCTAGCATTTTAGTGTATTGTTTAACTAGCGCATTTTTAGGTTGAGTTAAAATATTTTTAAGTGCAGCAACATCTAAAGTTTCAAGATTAGCAACTATAGGTACACGACCAATAAATTCTGGAATTAAGCCATATGATTGGAGATCCTCTGGACGAATTTGTTCCAGTAAAGCTTCTTCATCATATTTATCTGCTTCATTACTAGCAAATCCTATCACTTTTTCTCCTAAGCGTCTCTTAATGACTTCATCGATACCATCAAAAGCTCCACCTAAGATAAATAAGATGTTTGTCGTATCAATTTGGATTAATTCTTGGTTTGGATGCTTTCGACCACCTTGAGGCGGTACACTAGCAGTTGTACCTTCTAAAATTTTAAGCAATGCTTGTTGTACACCTTCACCAGACACGTCACGCGTGATTGAAGTGTTTTCAGATTTACGCGCAATTTTATCAATTTCATCGACATATATAATACCTTTTTCAGCTTTATCAATGTCGAAATCAGCAGCTTGAATAAGACGTAATAAGATGTTTTCTACGTCATCACCTACATAACCTGCTTCTGTTAAACTTGTAGCATCAGCAATTGCAAATGGTACATTTAGTGTTTTAGCTAGTGTTTGAGCTAATAATGTTTTACCGCTACCAGTTGGCCCAATTAATGCGATATTACTTTTTTGTAATTCAACATCATCTTCATTCGGACCCAATTGTTGAATACGCTTATAGTGATTATATACAGCAACTGCTAATGATTTTTTGGCTTTTTCCTGACCAATGACATATTCATTGAGGTGATCCATAATTTCTTTAGGAGTTGGTAACTCCGTAAATCCTTCAGATGTATTTTGTGCTAATTCTTCTTCAACGATTTCTGAGCACAATTCAATACATTCATTACAAATATAAACGCCACTTCCTGCGACTAATTTTTTTACTTGATCTTGATCTTTACCACAGAAAGAACATTTTAAATTTTCTTCATCTTCATTGAATTTGAACATTCTTTTTTACACCCCTATTCCATAAAGACTATACTAAAAAGCATTCTACAATGCAACTTAACATATTTACAATCAAGATGCTTAAATAACTTGGAGCGGGACAGAAATCTTATTCTTAATGAATGATTTCATTGTCCCGCCCCTAAATTTCATTTAACATCAACAATTATAAATCATAATGATGCTATATTAAGTTGTCAATCTATACAATTGACACTGTCTATATTTAATTTAACTTATAGACAATTGACTAATTCAATATTATGCATTCATTTAATGAACGATACTAGTCTTCTTTAGTAGCTTCAACATATTTCGCGTTATCTCTTAATAAATCAATAACTTTTTGAATGCGTACATCATTTTTAACAATATCTGTATTACCTAAAGTAGATTTAATATCTTCTACAGAAATGTTAAATTGCTCGCTCATTTTTTCTAATTCTTTATCAATATCTTCATCAGATACTTCAATATTTTCTTCATCAGCAATCGCAGTTAACGTTAAGTTTGTTTTAACGCGTTGTTCTGCATCGTCTTTCATTTGGTCTCTTAGTTGCTCTTCGTTTTGACCAGAGATTTGATAATATGTTTGCAAATCTAAGCCTTGTTGTTGGATTCTTTGACCAAATTCTTGAATCATACGATCTAATTCAGTATTAATCATTGCTTCAGGAATATCAATTGAAGCATTTTCTGTTGCTTTATTAATAGCTTCTTCTTTTTCAGTATTTTCAGCTTCAGTTGCTTTCTGTTCACTTAAACGTTTGCGAAGATTTTCTTTATATTCGTCCACGTTTTCAGCATCAGAATCTAATTCGTTAGCAATCTCATCATTTAATTCTGGTACATCTTTGAATTTAATTTCGTTGACTTTTGTTTTAAATGTAGCTTCTTTACCAGCTAATTCTTCAGCGTGGTATTCTTCTGGGAATGTTACAACTACATCTTTTTCATCGCCAGTTTTCATTCCTTCTATTTGTTCTTCAAAGCCAGGAATGAATGATCCAGAACCAATTTCTAGGTCATAACCTTCAGCTTGTCCACCATCAAATTCTTCACCATCAACTGAACCTGAGAAATCAATGTTTACTGTGTCACCGTTTTCAACAGCACCATCTTCTTTAACAACCATTTCAGCAAGGTGACTTAAGCTATGGTCGATTGATTCTTGTAATTCTTCATCAGAAAGGTCAGTTTCTTGCTTTTCAATTTCTAATCCTTTGTAATCACCTAATTTAACTTCAGGTTCAACTGTAACTGTAGCTTCAAAAATGAAATCTTTACCTTTTTCGATTTGAGTTACATTAACTTCTGGTTGTGCAACTGGATTAATTTCTGTTTCTTCAATTGCTTCACCATAAGCTTCAGGTAATAAAATATCCACTGCATCTTGATAAAGTGCTTCTACACCAAAACGTTGCTCAAAAATTGAACGAGGCACTTTACCTTTACGGAATCCAGGCACATTAATCTGTTTGACCACTTTTTTAAATGCTTGATCTAATGCTTTATTTACTTTCTCTGCAGGAACAGTAACAGTTAAAACGCCTTCATTACCTTCCTTTTTTTCCCAAGTTGCTGTCATGTATAAATACCTCCATGATTGACTAATTTATTTTTTCAACTTCCCTATTATAGCATAGGTTTTTAGCGTTAACAAACTTTGAAAACGATGGGTTATTCAAGTTTATTTTCAACGATTTCTATATTAAAATTCTTTTTCTCAATTTGCAACAAATTAAATTTTACATTTCATTATCTAATGATTTAATGAATTGTAAAGTATCATTGTTACAGCCATTTATATCTATACCAATTAATTGTTTGAAGTAAACATCATATGCATCTATCCAATTATCAATAGTGTATAACGACTCTATATCTATAGGATACATGAGTATAGAATGATTATTCATAATATGTTGTGCTTCTTTTAAAATATGCAACGCTCCATCTTCTAATCTATTCATTACGACAGGAATGACCTTGTCTTTTATCGTCGTATGCTCAATGCCACTTAAATGATTAGGGTTTACATTGATAGTTTCACCATATTTATGGATTGTAATTGTATGAGAATATTCAGCAAATCTTAAATATTCCAACATTAAGCTCACTAAATTTTTTGGTAAATCCATAGAAATTAGTATATTCGCTACTGATTCTTTAAAATTATAATGTCCATTATCAATAAGTTGTAATATTAAAGAAGTTTGTTCACGTGTGTTAAGCGAACCGAAATCTGATAAAGATGAGGACAATGCCTTTCTATCTTCATCAAGTCTCGATATCGCATATTCTTTAAGTGGAAAAAGTTCCATTCTGGTTTTATGATTTTTAACTTCATCGATAATTTGATTAATTACTTCAACTGCTTCATTAAATTGACCTAAGCCATTCAGACTTTTAATATAATATATCATCAATTCGTCATAACAGTTGAATCCACGTTTTAACAAAATAATTGCCTCTTCTCGTAACTCTAAATAAGCATTCAATTGTAAAAGCATCTGGCATTTCTTTAGTGCAATCTCCTCGTTAAGGTCGAAATGCTGTTCATATACATTAAACAATTGATACATCTTTTCAAAATCTGCATTTCTTTCTGCATCATTTATTTGCTTAATCATTTTACTTTTAGACTGTGGAAAAGGTATAATATCAGCCATTAATTTAGCACTCCAATCATGATATATCTTGAAGAATTAATGCACTCCATGTTTCAAAATCCTCATAGGATTGAATGTCGCCTTGTTCTATCCATTTAATTTTTAGCGTATCAGTTTCTTTAGCTTCAACATCGTTTGAATGCACAGTGATTTTAAATACGACGCCCATATGAACTTTACCCACATCATTGTCATCATCATTTATAAAACCTAAATATTCCATATTTTGAGATTTATTATTACTTAATCCTACTTCTTCTTCTAATTCTCTTTGAGCATTAACTCTTAAAACTTCATTAATAGAATCAGCTCCAACAACATCGTTCATATGACCACCAACACCGATTGATGACTGACCATGTAACCGTTCTTCTCCACCACCAGAAAGACGTTCGTAAATAAGGATTTCACCCTTCTCATTTTCTAGTAGGCAATATGATATTAATTGTTTAAACGATGGATCATCTTCCATATCACCACGTCTTTTCACTTCATATTTACTTAACGCACTAAAAATTTCTTTTCCTTTGAAATTATTTTTATGTAAAAAACCATTAAAAGCATTCTTATCTTTGTTAAATAAAATATCTCTGTTTACAACAATTATTTGTTCATCAAATTTAGACATGATTATCTCCTTTTAGATATAGTATACTATCAGTCATTTTAGCAAAAATTATCATTTTTTGCGATTGAATATATGTATATGTAAAACGATAAAAGCACCATTATATTTATAATTAAAATAAGACATAATCTTACATTGTTGATATTATAAAACTTTTAACAAAGCCACATTATATACCTTACTGTCATAACATGATTGCAAATTTATCTTTTTTTAGTTATTGACTTCGTAGATATTGATTGTTTCAAAGCATGATTTGAAACAATCTAGTATTATGAAATGACAAAAAAATAAGATATGTCCGCTATTACATCAGGGTATTGTACTCAATTTTTAAATGCTTTTAAATAATATATTAACAACAAGCATATAAAAAGACCTGAGACAAAGATTATTGTCCCAGGTCTTGTATAAATATTATTTTAAAGCTTCTTTAGCTTTTGATACTAATTCAGCGAAAGCTTTGTCATCTGAGATTGCAATTTCTGATAACATTTTACGATTGATATCAATCTCAGCTTTTTTCAAGCCGTTCATTAAACGTGAGTAGCTAATGTCATGTTGACGTGCAGCCGCATTAATACGTGTAATCCATAATTTACGGAAATCACGTTTGCGTTGACGACGGTCACGGAAAGCATATTGACCTGATTTCATTACTTGTTGTTTAGCTACTTTATATAATGTATGTTTTGAACCAAAGTAACCTTTAGCTAATTTAATCGTTTTTTTACGACGTGCTCTTGTTACTGTTCCACCTTTAACTCGTGGCATAATAAATTCCTCCTTAGATGATCTCTATCGTATATATATTCGTTTAAAATCTTATTTTTTGTATGCTAATAATTGTTTAACACGTTTCATATCACTTTTAGAAACTAACTTAGCTTTACGTAATTGACGTTTTTGTTTAGTATTTTTATTTGCGAATAAGTGAGATGTGAAAGCTCTAGAACGTTTTAATTGACCTGAACCAGTTCTTTTAACACGTTTAGCTGCTCCACGGTGAGTTTTCATTTTAGGCATGATTCATTTCCTCCTATAATTTAACGTTTATTTTTCGTTGATAGGCGCTAACATAATAAACATTTGACGCCCTTCCATTTTAGGCTTTTGTTCAACAGTTGCAATATCTTTACATTCATCTGCAAATTTTTCTAACACACGCTGACCAATTTCTTTATGTGTAATCGCACGACCTCTGAAACGAATTGAAACTTTACATTTATCGCCTTTAGATAAGAACTTGCGTCCATTTTTCAACTTAGTTTGGAAATCATGTTCTTCAATAGTTGGGCTTAAACGTAATTCTTTAACGTTAATGACTTTTTGTTTCTTCTTCATTTCTTTTTCTTTTTTCTGCTGTTCGAATTTATATTTACCATAATCCATTATTCTCGCAACAGGTGGTTTTGCATTTGGTGCTACAACAACTAAATCTAAATCCACACGTTCAGCCATTTCTAAAGCTTCACGTTTAGATTTAACACCAATTTGTTCACCATCTTGGCCTATTAAGCGTAGTTCTTTTGCACGAATTTTCTCATTAATTTGAGTTTGATCTTTTGCTATGGTTGACACCTCCCAGAATTTTACGAAATTGTTCCAAGCAAAAAGAAGAGCGAGTATAACTACCCGCTCTTCTTAGACACAATAAATGTGTAACATGATTGACCTGCCAACTGCTTCAGCGTCGCCACAGGTGAGAAGCGGGTGCTTCTACTTGGTTCGTTTCGTATTCAACGTTAATAATCATATCAATATTTATTGTTTAAGTCAAACTATTTTTTAATTATTTTTATGGTGTCTTACTTCTTCCATCGAAACATCTTGCCTTAAGTCAACTTTGTTTAGAGGAATCTTTTTAGTTTTATATCTAAATTTATGATAAAAGAAGAAAATTAAGAATACAGGTATTCCCATGTAAGTTATAAAAAATCTATTCATATCAAAGTTACCTGTTTTAATAAAATCTACATCTTGTCCAATGATAACTATTACACATAAAATACCTGCAAAAATCGGACCAAATGGGAATAACTTCGCTTTATATTTTAATTTTGATTTATCATAATTTTGTTTATCAAATGCGCGTCTAAATCTAAAGTGACTGATTGCTATACCAACCCAAGCAATAAAACCAGTCATTCCGCTAGCAGCTACAATGTATTCATATGCATCTCCACTTAAATGTTGCAATGCGAAAATAAGAATGACTAGTACTCCAGTTGCAATTAGAGATACATAAGGTACGCCACTTTTATTTGTTTTTCCAAAAGAATTATAAGCTAATTTATCTTTACTCATCGAATATAACATTCTTGTTGAAGCATACATTCCTGAGTTACCTGCTGATAATACACTTGTTAATATAACAGCATTCATAAATGAAGCAGCAAAAGCTAATCCAGCATTCTTAAATACTAATGTAAAAGGTGAAGTAGCTATACTATCACCACCGCCCATTAATGCCTTACTATCATATGGAATCAACATACCAATAATGAAAATAGCTAGAATGTAAAATAAAAGTATACGCCAAAATACTTGTTTAATCGCTTTTGGAACTGCTCTTTCTGGATTTTCAGATTCACCTGCTGTAATACCAATAAGTTCAGTTCCTTGGAATGAGAAGCCTGCGACTAGAAATACACCAAGAATTGATAGCAAGCTACCTCCTAAATTCCCACCTAGTATTGGCCCATCTCCTTTTGTAAACGTATCAAATCCTACAAATTCTCCACCCATAATCCCTAAAATAGTTAAGATACCAATTCCTATAAATATGATGACTGTAACTACTTTGATAAGTGCGAACCAATATTCACTCTCTCCATATACTCTAACGGATAAAGAATTAAGCGCGAAAATAATAATAAGGAAAATACAACTCCAGACCCAAGCTGGTATACCTTGCATAGGGGACCAATATTGTATAACTTGCGCTGCAATAGTAACATCAGCTGCTACTGTTATCACCCAGTTGAACCAATAATTCCATCCTAAAGCAAAACCTAGTGAAGGATCGACAAAGCGTGTAGCATAAGTACTAAATGAACCTGACACAGGCAAATATGTCGCCATCTCCCCTAACGACGTCATTAGAAAGAACACCATCGCTCCAATAACTGCATAGGCAATCAAAGCACCCAATGCACCTGCGTCATGTATAGCTCCACCAGAAGTCATGAATAGACCAGTTCCTATACATCCCCCAATGGCAATCATTGAAATATGTCTATCTTTTAATTCTCTTTGAACACCGTCATTTTGTTTAATATTCTTTTTCATAGAAGCTCCCTTTCCTTCATAAGTAGAGGCTAACTTGTTACCACATCAATGCATATCATTGTTGTAGATAAATTTGGTATAGATGATATAAAAGTAAAATAATATTAATATCATTTTACTTTTATATCACTTGTCTTTATATCTGTATCAATAATGTAAAAAGTGGTTACATACCTTTAAGATATGCAACCACTAATGTTTATCTATATAAGGTAGCACATCACATAAAGTGACAGTACAACTTCTATTCGAAAGTTGTCCCAACAATGCTAATTTATGGAAATAACATCATTTCGGCATTATTACCTTTCACTTATTCAACACATGTCCCATACGACTTCTGATAAGTTAGTCATTAATAATGCAACCTCTAACTCTATTTATTATATTAATTTGTAATATACATGATATACTTTATATTTTCAAGTTTATCTATGCTTTTTCAAACGGATTTCATCAATAACATTCCAAATAAATTCATCTTTTTCAACTGATTCTTGTTTTTCAGAACCATATTTTCTTACATTTACTTCTTGATTCTCTACTTCTTGGTCACCTACAACAATCTGATAAGGTATTTTTTTCATTTGAGCTTCACGAATTTTATATCCCATTTTTTCATTACGGTCATCAATTTCAACGCGGACACCTTGCGATTTTAGTTCATCTTGTAAAAGTCTTGCATAATCATAATGTAAATCTATATTTACAGGAATAATTTCAACTTGCATAGGCGCCAACCAAGTTGGAAATGCACCTTTTGTTTCTTCTGTTAAAAATGCAACAAAACGTTCCATAGTAGAAACTACACCACGGTGTATAACTACAGGACGATGTTGTTCTCCATCTTGACCAATGTACGTTAAGTCAAAACGTTCTGGTAAAAGAAAATCAAGTTGTGCTGTTGATAGAGTTTCTTCTTTTCCCATAGCTGTTTTTACTTGAACATCTAACTTAGGTCCATAGAATGCTGCCTCACCAATAGCTTCTTCATAAGTTAAACCTAATTCATCTGATGCTTCTTTAAGCATGGATTCAGCTTTTTCCCACATTTCATCATCATCAAAGTACTTATGCTTATCTTCAGGATCTCTATAACTCAATCTGAAGCGATAATCTTCAAAACCAAAATCTTTGTACACATCTTGAATCATATTAACTACACGTTTAAATTCTTCTTTAATTTGATCAGGTCTAACGAAAATATGGGAATCATTCAATGTCATTCCTCGAACACGTTGTAAACCTGATACTGCACCACTTGCTTCGTAACGATGCATAGTACCCAATTCAGCAATACGTATAGGTAATTCGCGATAAGAATGAGGTTTGTTTTTATAAATCATCATATGATGTGGACAGTTCATTGGTCTTAAGACCATTGCTTCGTCTTCATCTAACTTCATTGCTGGGAACATATCTTCTTGATAATGATCCCAGTGACCAGATGTTTTATATAAATCAACATTGGCTAATACTGGTGTGTAAACATGATCGTATCCCATACTTACTTCTTTATCGACAATATAACGTTCTATTTCCCTACGTATTGTAGCACCATTTGGTAACCATAATGGTAAACCAGCACCAACGAGTTGATTGTTTGTAAACAATTCTAAATCTTTACCAATTTTACGATGATCACGCTCACGACGTTCTTCCAACATTTTTAGATGTGCTTTCAAATCTTTTTTGTCAAAGAATGCTGTACCATAAATTCGTTGTAACATTTTATTATCACTATTTCCACGCCAATAAGCACCAGCTGTAGATAATAGTTTGAACTCTTTAATTTTAGAAGTAGAAGGTACGTGTACACCTCGACATAAATCAGTAAATTCACCTTGAGTATAAAGTGTTACACTCTCATCTTCAGGAATTGCATCAATAAGTTCTAATTTATAAGGGTCATCCTTGAAGAAGCCTTTTGCTTTTTCTTTACTAACTACTTCTCTTACAATTTTATGATTTTCGTTCACAATTTGTTTCATTGTTTTCTCAATTTTATCAAAATCATCCGATGAAACCTTATCATCCATATCAAAATCATAATAGAATCCGCCTTCTATTACAGGTCCAACTCCAAATTTAACGTCTCCGTATAAACGTTTTAATGCTTGTGCCATTAAATGAGCTGTTGAATGACGAAGTACTTCTAACGCTTCTTCACTCCCAGGAGTAATAATTTCAATAGCTCCATCTTGTTCTAAAGGGCGTGTTAAATCTACAAGTTGACCATTGAATTTTCCCGCAACTGCTTTTTTTCTTAATCCTGGACTAATTGATTGAGCGATGTCTTCTGTAGTAGTCCCTTTATCAAATTCTTTTGTATTACCATCTGGAAATTGAATATTAATTTGATTCATATTTTTTCCTCCTATTTAATAAAACATCTGATCGTTGGCTTATTGAATAAATTAACTTTACTGAGCATAAAAAAACTCGTCCCTAGCAAGGGACGAGTTTGTCGTGGTACCACCCTAGTTAAGTATATGAAAAGCATACGTGACCAGTCATATACTATACTTTACATAAGATAACGGTCTTGAGCCGGATATTCATTACAAATATCAATATTAACGAAGTAGTAATAATTTAATGTGTTAGCCATATTCTCATCAATTAATGACTTTCTGTGTAACAGAGATTAAATTATCGTATCTTCAATAGTTTCAACGATTAAGATTTATCTCTATTATACACCACATACTATAAAATTCAATTGTTTCTAAAATTTTTACCAGTCAAATAATAAGGTGTCGATAAAGTCTTAATTCTTTCAATAATTCGTGCTGCTTTAGTCTTTTCAGTGCCATCTCTAGTTATTGAAAGATGATGCTCAAGCTCACTATAATTAAAGTTAGAACTAAAAAATGTAGGAAGTTCATGTACCATTCTATAATGTAATAAAGGACCAATCACTTCATCTCTTACCCACGGTGTGACTTCTTCTGCGCCAATATCATCTAACATCAAAATATTAGCTTCTCGCACACGTTGTAATTTTTTCTCAAAACTACCGTCTTTAAAGCCACCTTTTAAAGTGCGAATAAATTCTGGTAAATATACAATTGTTGATGAAATCTTTTGCGATTTAAGTTGATTTGCAATAGCACCCAATATGAATGATTTTCCTGTACCAAAAGGACCATATAAATATAACCCCTTTACTTTTTCATCGTTAGTAATTGCTGTACAGATTTGATCAGCTGCCATTGCTACATCAAGTCTCTCTCGATTATTCATATAAATATCTTTGAGCTTTGCATGAAGTGTATCTCTTTGCATATGGTGAGATGTAATAAGTTGTGAATCAAATCGTTCCTCATCATGTTTAATTTTACACGGGCAAGGTAGATATCTAATTTTGATTCTTTCATTTTCAATATATAGTTCAGGAACATGTCCTTTTACAAAATTCGGACAATCATCATAGCGATGTCCATCATAGACTTTTTGTTGATCTTTATACTCTTGAAGAACATTTAAATCTTCGTCTATCATCTCATTAGTTATATTACTACGATTTTTCTCAAGAAAATGTTTAACGTCAGTATCATTGATTACATTTTGTTTTATTTTTTGTATACGTTTATCTAGATTTTGAGAATCGCCCATGATATTTCTGAAACTTTTCATTAGTTATCTTCCTCCTTCCACTTTTGATTTAACTTTTCAAGAAATGCTTGTCGATCTTCTTCGAGAGTGTCATCATTTATATCTTTATTTTCTTCTTGATCGTCCCTATTTTGAAGCCATTTAGGTGTCTTTTCTTTGGATAAAAATTGATTTTGTCTTCCACGATGGTTCTGTCGTTTATCATTAGAATGTGTTTCGTAATTTTTAGGTTGATTAACTTGTAATGCATATTCATATGCTTGTTTGGCATTTGAAATACCAATTTTCTTCCAGTTGGAAGCAATTTCAAAAATATAAGATTTTGGCAACTTCATATCTTCTTTTAACATAACAAACTGTAAAAGTATATTGATTACACCAAAATTCATTTTTTCACGGTTAATCAATTCTTCTATCATACTTTTTTGCGACTGTGTAGGTTCTGAATCAGACCAACTTGCTAACATATCAATCGGACTTGTTTCATCTAGCAGTTGTAACCAATCATTTGTTGTATCTTCCGCTTGTCGATCTTTTTTTTCATCGTTAATTTTATTTGTTTGATGCTCTAATTTTGGTAATTGATTATCATGTTCAATCAGGTAATAAGTTCTAGCTTTCTTACGCATTTCTTCAAAAGATAATTGTTGTGCACTGGTAATGGAACTTAATATAACATTTTTCATACCATCTTCAGTAATTCCATAAAGTGTCGCAAGTTGTATAATCAAATTCTTAGCTTCTTTATCGATAATTTCATTACTAATAAAATGATGGTTCAACATCTGTCTCAACATTTCAAAATCAAAAGTTTCATTAGATAAATCTATACCATCATAGTGTTTGATTTGCTTTAAATTAATTTGATCAGAAACATTGACCTTTTTAGGTACGTTGAATACTTCTGTAAATTTTCTAGTTGTCTGTTGATATTTGCTTAAATCTTTCTCATCTTTTTCGAAATAAGATTTAAGTGCTTGATAACGTTTTTTATCAACCTCACTAAATAAAAATACTGATAACATAGGATCATTAAAAAATTGATAGGCTGTTGGAGGCTGAATTAACTCATAAACAAAGTGAGAGTACTTTTCTTCATGCCTTACAAATGTTTTAATCAATCCAATAGCCTCTAAATTGTCCATTTGCTCCCTGAAATCTAATAAGTTAATTTTTAGTTCATTCATGAATATATAATGCGTTAACCCGAGTTGTTGACTTTCATCTATGAATTGACTCATAAAATGATAGAGTCCAATTGATTCAACTCCGATTAAAGGGGTGAATAGTCGATTTAAAATATCTAAATGTTGTGAGGTGAATTCGAAATGTGTAATCACCTCAAATCCATCTTGTGGTTTTAGACCATATTCATAGGTTTGTAACCCCATCTATTTATCACTCCGTTTATTATCACTCAAGATACCTTGCATTGACTCTAAGAGTTGATCAACATCTTTGAATTCTTTATATACAGATGCAAATCTTACATAGGAAACTTGGTCAACATGCATTAACAAATTCATAACATGCTCTCCAATTTCTCTAGAAGAAATTTCAGTTTGTCCCTCATCTCTAAGTTGCCACTCCACTTTATTAGTTATGTCTTCAAGTTGTTGATAACGTACTGGTCGTTTCTCGCAAGATCTTACTAAACCATTTAATATTTTTTCTCTTAAAAATTGTTCTCTAGTCCCATCTTTCTTCACTACTATTAATGGACTAACTTCAATATGTTCAAATGTTGTAAAACGCGTTCCGCAATTTTCACATTCTCTTCTACGTCTAATCGCATTGGCCTCATCTGCATGTCTTGAATCAACCACTCTGGAATGTGTAGAATTACATTTTGGGCATTTCATATATGTCACCCTCCCAAGTTTGATCACCGTACATTATACTATAAAAGTACTATGTAAAAAAGAAAGGTCAATTGCAACTATAAACGAAAGAATGTAATGATACATTGTTAATACCACTATGTGTAAAAAAGGAAAAATTGTCTTATAAATAAAGGTTTTAGAATGCTATGTTATTTATTAAAAATAATACATTTTAACGTGATTAACCATATTAAATGAATTTCAACCATTTAAATGTACTACACAATTTTATAAATACGACCAAAAGTACCATTATTAAATTATAATTTGAAAGATGATTCGTTAAAATCACCTCATTTCAAAATCATCTCAACTTGATTAATAAATAATGACTATGGATCATTTTTTTATAAAGAAAGTATCTAGAAATATGTCTAAAGCTAATTGGTTATCTATAATAACATCAATGGTGCTTCAACTTTGTTTAGGGCTATTTGTATATAAATAAACCTGAGATAATATGGCTATCTCAGGTTTAGTGTAAGTATAAATATTTAATTAAATGGCTTTTACCATTGCTTTATCATCAATTAATTGTCCAATTTTGTCAGCTACTTCAACAACTCTATTCGAATAACCCCATTCATTATCATACCAAGCGATAACTTTCACCTTATTTTGTCCCATAACCATCGTAGATTGAGAATCAATAATTGCTGAATGAGGATTTGTGTTAAAGTCTACAGAAACTAAAGGAGCTTCTTCAACATCAAGAACACCTGATAAATCGGCATTTTTAAATGCATCATTAACTTGTGTAACTGTAACATTCTGTTCTAAATCAACAACTAAATCAACGAGAGAGACATTTTTTGTTGGTACTCTTAAAGCCATTCCATGAAGTTTACCTTCAACTTCAGGCAATACTTCTTTAAGTGCTTTAGCAGCACCTGTTGACGTTGGAATAATACTTTCATTACAAGAACGTGCTCTTCTTAAATCTTTGTGTGGATTATCAATATTTTTTTGATCATTTGTTATTGCATGAACAGTTGTCATCAGACCATTTATGATTCCAAATTTATCATTGAGGACTTTTGCAACTGGTCCGATACAATTAGTAGTACAAGATGCATTACTAAAAATATCGTATGTATCAATATCAAGTTGATTATCATTGACTCCTTTAACAATCATTTGAACGTCTCCACCTTTAGACGGTCCAGTGAGTAATACCTTTTTAGCACCTGCATTAATATGAGCAACTGCTTTATCTCCGTGATTAAATTTACCTGTCGCTTCTATAACAACATCAATATCCATCTCATTCCATGGTAAATTTTCTGGATTGCGATCAGAAAGTAATTTAATTTCATGTCCATTCACTTTAATACCACTTTCAATCGGTTCAACTTTTTTATCATAAACTCCATGCGTCGTATCATAATTAAGTAAATGTGCAATTGTTTCAGGTGGATAACTAGCGTTAATCGCTTTAACATTTAAATTTTTATTATTTAGTGCTATTCGTAACACCATTCTACCTATTCTACCCATACCGTTAATTGCAATATTCGTTGCCATTCAAAGCACCCCTTGTTTTATATGTTATACTTTATGGAAATAGTATAACATATTAATTTTTAAATGAAAGCGTTTACCGATAAATTTATCTATAAATATAAATTAAGCTTTATCATTTATAAGATTTTGATTCAAACATTGACTATGGAATTGAATAAATAAGGATTCTAATAAAACATCTACTTTTGGATTTACTCTATATCGATTAATCATTTTATAAGAAGGGTTTAGAATTTGTGAAAACCACATCATTCGAATAGTATCATTAAGAAATTTTTTCTACCAGAAAATACTGATTGTGTGTAAGCATATAACACTACTTTCAACATCATATTGGGATGCTATAATGTTGCGCAACAATGCTGTCTGAATTCAGTACCTGGAATTTTTTACAATATCATTCACATATTGTGACATATCATGTGTGGGAATATGTACTGAAGTTTCCTTTGGTAAAGTAAGTTGAGTCATATTATAATCTTTATGCATAAGGTACCTCGTTAATTTAATTTAGTGGTATTTGTTAAATTATACGAAAAAGCCTTATTTTTAAAAGTATTTCAATGTAAAGGCAAAGTGTTATGACGAGACTCTTGAAGACGCAGAATAAGCTGAAGACTACAAGCTGAATCTGTCAACTAAGAAAGCGAAAAAACAATACGAAGTATTATAAATAAAGAAGCCAGTAAATGAATTTATAGAAAACTCATTTACTGGCTATTTTGCTAGGAATTATGTCCCAGCTTTTTTGCCTCTAATTAGCGTTTAATATGTAATTATTTATAATACATACACTTTGTGATAACAAAATAAAAGCATTCTATACAATTTTCATTATATTTACTATTCACTCTCCGATTGAATATACCCTTCTTCTTCAAGTAATTTTTGTAAATTCTGTTTAAGTTCTAATTTATCACCTAGATTATCTATCACATGATCTGCCATCCTACTTTTTTTATCTATAGATATTTGACTATAAACACGTGCTTTAGCATCTTCTAATGATAAATTATTCCTCTCCATTAAACGATCGATTTGAATACTTTCAGATGTATAAACCACCCAAACTTCATCTACAGTATCTTGTAGTTCATTTTCGTACAACAATGGGATATCCATAATTACATGATATCCATGTTCTAGATAATTGTTTTTCTCTTGTTCCATTATCTCTCTTACAATAGGATGAACTATTTCATTAAGAGCCTCGCGTAAGTCAGGATGATTAAAAACTATCTCTCCTACATATTGACGATTCATCTCACCATTTTCGTCAATTGCTTCTTCCCCAAAAATCTCTTTAACTTGTTCAAGACCCTTAGAGCCTTTTTTAACTGCTTCGCGTGAAGCAATATCAGCATCTACGATTTTAAACCCATATGCTGTTAATAATTCTGAAACTGTTGATTTTCCAGTGGCAATACCACCAGTTATCCCAATCACTTTAGACATTATTTCACTCTTCCTTTATCTCTGACAGTTTGGGCAAAAATGACTATTTCTACCAGCTATCACTTTTGTTTCAATCGAATGACCACAAACCTTGCACTTTTTTTGTTTATATACATTTAAATGTAATTGCATTTGTCCAGTTTTACCATCTGCATGCCTATAATCTGAAATACTAGTACCTCCATATTTTATACCCTCTTCTAAAACTTCTCGAACATAATAAAAGAGGGATTTTCTTTCTTGTTTAGTGAGTGAATTAGTAATTTTATCCGGAGTAATACCAGCTCTGAATAAAGCTTCACAGGCATAGATATTTCCAGCTCCTGCTATAACACGATGATCAAGAATCGTTTGTTTTATTGGTTTATTCTTATATTTTTTCATTGTCAAACATTCTAAATAGTGTTCAAATGCCACCTCTTCAAATGGTTCTGGAGCGATTTCTAATAAAGATGGATAACTATCAAAATTGACTATATTTCTAATTTCTCCAAACCGTCTGATATCAGAATAGACTAATTTTTGTTTATTATCCAAATCGAAAATGACTTGCCAATGCTTTCGATAATTCGGTGTACTTATCTCATCAAGGTTATTAACAACAAAGAATCCGCCTGCCATACCTAAATGACTAACTAAGATTCTATCATCGTCATGATCCGCTATATAAAAAATAATGTACTTACTTCTTCTTTCAACTTTTTTTATAACATAACCTTCAGTAAGTTTTTTAAAAGTATCTAATTCCATACCTTTTATAATCGTCTCACGGTTATTATTCTTACCGTTAATTACATTTTTAGCAAAAGTTACTTTCTCTATTTTTGCACTTTTTATAAATGGCTCAATACCTCTTTTAACATGTTCAACTTCAGGTAGTTCAGGCATGATATTATCCTTTCTTTATTTAGCATCGTACCATGTTGCACCATAATTCGAATCTACTTTTAAAGGTACATCGAGCACTAATGCTTGTTCCATAATTTCTTCTACAAATTTACTAAAATCTTCTACTTCTGATTTTGGTATTTCAAATATGAGTTCATCATGAACTTGTAATAATAACTTAGCATGATATTTAGTTTCTTTAATCTTTTCACTGAATTTAACCATTGCTAATTTTATTATGTCAGCTGCACTACCTTGTATGGGTGTATTCATTGCTGTTCTTTCTGCAAAACTTCTTAAATTAAAGTTTCTACTTGTTATATCAGGAATGTATCGACGACGATGAAGTAGTGTTTCCACATAACCTTGTGCTTTTGCATCTTTAACAATGTCTGACATATATTGTTTTACACCTGGAAAACTAGCTAAATAATCATCAATAAATGCTTTTGCTTGTTTTCTAGTAATACCCAAGCTCTGACTCAATCCATAATCGCTGATACCATATACAATACCAAAGTTAACAGCTTTTGCTTGACGTCTCATTAAACTATCAACCTGGTCAGATTCAACATTAAATACTTTCATTGCTGTTGCAGTGTGAATATCATGTCCGTTTATAAATGCATGTTTTAAACTTTCATCTTGCGTAATATGAGCAAGTACACGTAACTCAATTTGTGAATAATCAGCAGATAAAATCACACTATCTTTAGAAGTTGGTTTAAAGGCCTTTCTAATCTTTCTTCCTTCTTCTAATCGTATAGGTATATTTTGTAAATTAGGATCTATACTTGATAATCTACCAGTTTGAGCAAGCGTTTGATTAAAACGTGTGTGAATTCTATGATCTTTGCTTATTACTTTTTGTAATCCCTCTACATACGTAGATTGCAACTTAGCAAGTTGTCTATATTCTAAAATATCATCTATAATAGGATGCTCACCTTGTAGTTTTTCTAATACGTCTACAGCTGTTGAATAGCCCGTTTTGGTCTTCTTAATGACAGGCAATTGTAATGTTTCAAATAAAACAACACCTAATTGCTTAGGAGAATTGATATTAAACGCTTCACCAGCCGACTCATGAATATTGGATATTAATACATCCAATTTTTTTTGAATTTCGAATTCCATTTCTTTCAAATCATTGATATCGGTATATATACCAATTTCTTCCATTTCACTTAAAATTCTTGCTAATGGTAATTCTAAATCTTTCAACAGTTCAATTTGATTATAATCTTCTAACTGTGATTTCATGGTTGGAGTTACAGCTGCTATAGCTTCTGTCACAGAGGCAATGTGTTCGTTTAGAATTGGTTCTTCAGGTATATGATGTTTCTTACCTTTCCCAAATATTGTAATATTATCTTTTACATAATTTTGTCCATATAAACTTACCACAGATTTAACGTCATCAATAGAACGTGATGGGTCAATAATATAGCTTGCTAACATAACATCAAATTCAATATTTTCTATATTAATCCCTAATCGATGAGCAGATACATAAGTTTTTTTTGCATCATAGACAATTTTAGTTGTATTTTTATCTTCAAGCCATTGAACTAAATGTTTATAATCCTTTACATCCTCAGCATTTATCACTACATGTTGATGATTTGTATAAAAACCAAACTTGAGAATAGTGTCTTTAAGATAATTAGTGCCTTCGAGTTCAAAATGTATTACCGCTTCGTTTAAATCATTCAAATCTACATTTTGAAAGTCTTGCTCAATTTCAAAAGTTTTATCTATGACTTCTTCATTCGTAGAGGATGTGTCTATATCTGCTAATAGTTGTTTAAATTCTAGCTTTTTAAATAGTTCAATTTTTTCTGTAGTGTCGTCTTGTAGAGTTAATTTTGTATCTTCTAATGATACTTCAATCGGACTGTGAACATTGATTGTTGCTAAATCTTTACTCATTAAGGCATCATCTTTACTATTGATGAGTTTTTCTTTTAATTTTTTTGCAGTGACCTCCTCAATATGTTCATAGACCCCTTCTACTGACTCAAATTGATTAAGTAATTTAATAGCCGTCTTTTCGCCGACACCAGCAACGCCAGGAATATTGTCAGAGGTATCCCCCATTAGACCTTTCATATCGATAATTTGTTTCGGCACTAAACCATTATATTTCTCTGCTATAAATTTAGGTGTATAATGATCAACGTCGGTAACACCTTTTTTTGTATAATATATTGTAACATTATCATTGGCTAATTGAGTTAAGTCTCTATCACCTGTAATGATAATGGTTTCAAAATCTTCTTCATCAGCTTGTCTACTTAATGTTCCTATAATGTCATCAGCTTCATAATTATCAAGTTCATATCTTTTAATATGATACGCATCTAAAAGTTGACGAATATATGGAAATTGCTCACTTAATTCAGGTGGAGTCTTTTGACGACCACCTTTATATTCACTGTACTTAGAATGTCTGAAAGTCGTTTTACCTGCATCAAATGCAACTAAAAAATGATTCGGTTTTTCTTCTTTAATTATTTTTTCTAAGAGCATAGCAAAGCCGTAAACTGCATTTGTATGAATACCTGCATGGTTTGAAAGTAAAGGGAGAGCATAAAACGCTCTAAAGCTTAGACTATTACCATCTATTAATACTAATTTATTCAAAATACGTAACCTCCAGAACAGATTTACATATATTTTAGCATATATACAAATACATAACGAGTAAGCGAGTTTAGTATTCACTACGCATTAGCTATTACTAATATTTAACTTATAAATGCTAAAGAAATATTAAGTTAAATGTTTCTTAAAAAATTTCCACTCATCTTATGTCTGTCAATGACAAGATGTATTTTGATTTTAATTAATAGCATAAGTCTTAACATTATATTTCTAAATAATCACTACAACAAAGGACACCACATTGTCTGTACCGACAATGTAGTGCCCTCAAATTTAATTATCATTAAATAGAACTTTGAATATCGAACCTTTGCCAGGTGCACTTTTCACGTCTATTCTACCATTATGTGCTTCAACAATATGTTTTGTTATAGACAGACCAAGTCCTGTACCACCTGAATCTCTACTTCTCGCTTTATCTACACGATAGAAACGTTCAAATATACGCTTTTGATCTGTTTCACTTATACCAATACCATAATCTTGAATCTCTAAATAAACTTTATTGTCATTTCTATATACTCTTACTATTACCTTATTATCTTCTGAAGAATAATTTATAGCATTTGATAGCAAATTAGTAATAACTTGCGCTATTTTATTTTCATGTGCCTCAATGATGACATCTTTTTCAATTTCAGATTGTATTTTGATTCTCTTATTGTATGCTTGTGTTTGCAAATTATCTATTATATTAATAGCTAATTCAGATAAATTCATGTAATTTATTTCAAGTTCTTTTTGCTGTTCTATATGTGATAAATCTAATAAGTCTGTAACCAATGACTCTATTCTATTAGATTCTTTTAAAATAATATTTAAAAACATATCAAGCGATTGTTCATCATTTTTAGCACCTTCAATCAGAGTTTCTGCAAAACCTTTGATTGAAGTAATCGGTGTTTTTAGTTCATGTGACACATTTGCAACAAATTCCCTTCTAAGGTTTTCTAATTTCTGCAAATTAGTAATGTCATGAAGCACAACCACCATACCTTGTAAATTTTTTTTAGATTTAGTTAAAATGGGGATACAAGATACATCGAAATATTTAGTATGTACGTTATTAATAGCAACTTCTAATTGTTCATAGATAACTTTTTCAGTTCTAAAACTTTCAATAATTAATTTTTCAATACTATCATCTATGAAACCAATGTAACTTTTATTTTCTACCATTTGATCAGGGTTAAACACCTGATAATAAGCATGATTAGCAACTACAATTTCTCCATGTTTATCAATCATCAGTACTGAACTCGGTATATTTTCTAAGGTAGTTTTTAATCTATTGGATTGAATTTTTTGACTATTGTTTAATTTTTGCAATCGTCGTGCTAAGTCATTTGTAGTCACAAATAATGCCCTAGTTTCCTTCACATTACTTTCTGGAACACGAACATGGTAATATCCATCTGCTAGAAGTGATGTAGCATAAGTTACTTCATTGATAGGTCTAATATATGTTCGATTGATACTTCTACTTGCTAAATAGACCGTAAATAATACAATGACTCCAACAATAGACAAGTATTTCCATAAATCCTTTTGTAAATCAATAATTTCATTATTAATTCCACTTATGTATATTGTTTTATCATCTATTGTATTCTTATAGGTGTAACGCATACCGAGTTTTGTGTTTTTATTGATTAATTTCGAAGGATTAGCTTCATTATCAATTCTATGGTCAATATCTTTAATATTTCCACTTGAGTAAATAATTTTATCTTTATCTTTTTCTTTTATTAATATGATATTTTTTTCATTATGAGCTATATTAGTGATTTCTTTCTCTTTATTATTATTAAAGAGATTAACATAATTACGGGCTTCACTATCTAAGCTTTTAATTTGATTACTAGTTAATGTTTGATAAATTGTGTTGTGAATGATAGCGCCTAAACCAATAAAACTAATGATTGTAATAGTACTAATTAATAGTAATAAACGCAAATGGAACTTCAACATTAAGCTTTAGGTCTCTCCAGTTTATAACCTAAACCACGTACAGTCTTTATCAATTTAGGTTGCTTAGGATTTTCTTCCAATTTATCTCTTAAGTGGCTTATATGTACATCAACAATTCGAGAATCTCCAGCGAATTCATAATTCCACACTGAATTCAACATATGTTCTCGAGTAATAACTCTTCCTTGTCTTTCAATTAAATATAATAACAATTCAAATTCTTTTGGCGTCAATTCTAATAATTCATCTTCTTTATAGACTTCAAAGAATTCAGGTCGAATTCTAATTGAACCAATGATAATATCTTCATCATCAACATCTTCCTTCTCAATTTCATTTACAAATTGAGAACGTCTTAATATTGCTTTAACTCTGGCAACTACCTCTCTAGGTGAAAATGGTTTTGTCATATAGTCATCAGCACCTAGTTCAAGCCCTAAAACTCGATCAAATTCATCGTCCTTTGCTGTCAACATTAAAATCGGTACTAAATTTTTATCAGACCTGATTGTTTTACATACTTCTATACCATCTTTTTTTGGCAACATAACGTCTAATACAATTAGTTCCGGTTGTTCTGTTTCAACTTTTTTCAATGCCTCTTCACCATCATAAGCGACTTCGACTATATACCCTGCTGTTTCTAAATTATATTTTAGTAAGGTCACGATGGATTGCTCATCATCAACCACTAATATTTTTTGTGACATAGTGTGCCTCCTAATCTTTTTATACATTTATATTATAACTGATATTCAAATAGAAATAATATAGCTACACATCAAATTTACATAATCTTAATAAAAGTTATAAATTTACCCTTAACAATTATACGAAATAGTAACTTCAACATATATTTTCTTAAAGGAAACTTTAATAAAAGAAATATGAAATTTAAGCAGAGTGAATGTTCAAGATAAGATAGAAATAGGTTTATTTTAAATTTATTGTTAATAAAAAAACCTGAGACACTAATATTTTATGTCTCAGGTTCTTTGAAATTTTTATAAAAAGTTATTAAAAAATTATCTAATATTCTTAATTAGTTCATCAGCAAAATCAGATGTTGAAACTTCTTTTGCACCATCCATAAGACGCGCAAAATCATATGTTACGATTTTTGAAGCAATTGTTGCTTCAATAGAGTCAGTGATTTTATCTGCGGCTTCTTGCCAACCTAAATGTTCAAGCATTAAAACTGAACTTAAAATTTCTGATGACGGATTAACCTTATTTAAACCAGCATATTTAGGTGCAGTACCATGTGTTGCTTCAAAAATAGCATGTCCAGTTTCATAGTTAATGTTAGCACCAGGCGCAATACCAATGCCTCCAACTTGAGCTGCAAGAGCATCAGAGATATAGTCACCATTTAAATTCATAGTTGCCACAACATCATGTTCAGCTGGACGAGTTAATATTTGTTGTAAGAAGATATCAGCAATAGAGTCTTTAATAATAATTTTACCTTCTTGTTCAGCTTTACTTTGTGCTTCATTCGCAGCATCTTTACCCTTTTGTTCAACAATTTCATCATATTGTTGCCATGTAAACACTTTATCACCAAATTCATTATGAGCTAAATCATAGCCCCACTGCTTAAATGAACCTTCAGTAAATTTCATAATATTACCTTTATGAACTAAAGTTACTGATTTACGATTATTATCAAGTGCATATTGAATAGCTGCTCTTACTAGACGTTCTGTACCTTCTTTAGATACTGGCTTTATACCAATACCAGAAGTTTCAGGGAAACGAATATTAGTTGCTCCCATTTCATTTTGTAAGAAATCTATAACTTTTTTTACTTCTGATGTACCTTGTTTAAATTCTATCCCTGCATATATATCTTCGGTATTTTCACGGAAAATAACCATATCAACATCTTCAGGTCGCTTAACTGGTGAAGGAACGCCTTTGAACCAACGTACCGGACGTAAACAAGTGAATAAATCTAACTCTTGTCTCAGTGCTACGTTTAATGAACGAATTCCACCACCAATTGGAGTTGTTAAAGGACCTTTAACAGCAATTAAATATTCTTTGATTGTTTCTAACGTTTCTTGCGGCAACCATTCTCCAGTTTCATCATAAGCTTTTTGACCTGCTAAGACTTCTTTCCATTCTATACGTTTTTCTCCATTATACGCTTTTTCAACAGCAGCATCGATTACTCGGCTAGCTGCTTTCCAAATATCTGGTCCAATACCATCACCAATAATAAACGGAATAATAGGTTCATTAGGTACATTTAAACCATCTTTACTCTGTGTTATTTTTTCTGCAGACATACAATTAACCTCCATATTTTAAAGTTATAATACTAATTTATTTTATGGTCTTTCTTCAATAGGCACATATTTACGATTTTGTTCACCTATATATTTAGCTCTTGGTCGCATAATTCTATTGTCTCGATATTGCTCTAAAATATGAGCAATCCAGCCAGAAGTACGACTTACTGCAAATATTGGTGTGAATAAGTCATGTGGAATATTCATACTATGATAGACTGTAGCACTAAAGAAATCGACATTAGGAATAAGTCCTTTTTCTTCTTTCATTCTCTTCTCAATGGCTAATGACATTTCAAACAGTTCACTTTGCCCTGTTTCTTCAGTGATTTTACGGCTCATTTCTCTTAAATATTTAGCTCTTGGATCACCATCTTTATAAACACGATGACCAAAGCCCATAATTTTATCTTTATTTGCAAATCTTTCATCTAAATAGTGATCTACATTATCAATGCTTCCTATTTCTTTAAGCATTGACATCACTCGTTCATTTGCACCACCATGTAATGGTCCTTTTAATGAACCAATAGCTGCAACAACACCTGAATACATATCTGATAATGAAGATACTGCGCAACGTGCCGTAAATGCAGATGCGTTAAGTTCATGATCAGCATGTAAAATTAATGCCTTATTAAATGCTTCAACTTCAACTTCTGTTGGTAGTTCTCCCCTTAACATATATAAGAAATTTGCTGCATAACTAAGTTCAGAATTAGGTTTGACAGGTTCTTTACCGTCTCTAACTCTAGCGAAAGCCGTTACTAAAGAAGCGATTTTAGCTTGAATACGAATAGCTCTATCATATTTATTCTCATCAGATTCATTTTCCGCTTCTGGATCAAAATGAGCTACATATGATACTGATGTACGTAGAGCAGTCATTGGATGTACATGATCCGTCACATACTCCTCAAAGTGCTTGTATACTCTATTATTAAGAGTCATATAATCAAATAATTTTTCTTTTAATTCACTTAACTCATTTTCATTAGGAAGTCTATAATTCCATAGTAAAAAAATTATTTCTTCAAATTGCGCGTTTTCTGCGAGATCGTCAATATCATAGCCCGCATATGTTAACTGACTGTCAATTATCGAGCTAATTTTAGTTTCAGCTGCAATAACCCCTTCTAAACCTCTTTTTAATTCTGCCATGATAAATTTCCCCTTTACTGTTTCTTTATGAAATGGCTTTCAATAAATATTATAGCTAAATTCAAACAATTTGTGAAACATTAAAAACATTCTCATATCAGTACGAGAAAAATGTCTAGTCGCTACTTATAATATTTTCCTTCTAAAACCCTTAACAACTCTGGTTTTACAATACTTATCTCGTCTAAGAAATCACAATTCTTTATGTCTTTTCGTTTAGTTATCAAGAATGATTAATAAATATTAATAATGATTATGGTGAATTTTCACACTTTTTTTCGAAAAGAATTGTATAAATTGCATTATAAGTGCATAATATATATATCTTATAGTAAGGGAGTTGTCTTATGGCTGAGAATTTACAAAGAGAATTGAGCAATAGACATGTTCAATTAATTGCCATCGGAGGTGCTATAGGAACTGGTCTGTTCCTAGGTGCCGGACAAACTATCGCAATGACTGGTCCCTCAATATTACTTACTTATATTATTATAGGGTTCATGTTATTTATGTTCATGCGTGGATTGGGAGAAATTATTATTCAAAATACGAATTTCAAATCTTTTGCTGACGTGACCAACACATATATAGGACCGTTCGCAGGATTTGTAACGGGTTGGACTTACTGGCTATGTTGGATTATTACTGGTATGGCTGAAGTGACTGCAGTTGCCAAATATATAAGTTTTTGGTTCCCAGACATACCTAATTGGATTAGTGCTTTATTCTGTGTACTTATTCTAATGTCTTTCAATTTATTAAGTGCAAAGTTGTTTGGTGAGCTTGAATTCTGGTTCGCAATCATTAAAATAGTTACAATCATTGCTTTAATCGTTATAGGTGTAATCATGATTTTATTCGCATTCAAGACACCATTTGGTAACACAAGTTTAACTCATTTGTATCAACATGGAATTTTTCCAAAAGGAGCTTCTGGATTCTTTATGTCATTCCAAATGGCATTGTTCTCATTTGTTGGTATTGAAATGATTGGTGTTACTGCAGGAGAGACAAAAGATCCAGAAAAAACTATACCTAAAGCTATCAATAGTGTACCTATTAGAATTTTAATCTTTTATGTTGGTGCATTAGCAGTCATCATGTCCATTATTCCATGGGATAAAGTAGATCCAGATAATAGTCCATTCGTTAGATTGTTTGCATTAATTGGTATACCGTTTGCAGCAGGAATAATTAATTTCGTTGTTTTAACAGCTGCTGCCTCTTCATGTAACAGCGGTATTTTCTCAAACAGCAGAATGCTTTATGGACTTTCAAACCAAAATCAAGCACCACCAACATTTGCTAGTACTAATAAACATGGTGTGCCACATAAAGCAATCATTGCATCATCAGCTTTATTGTTAATTGCAGCACTACTGAATTACATATTCCCTGATGCAACACTTGTATTTACTTATGTTACTACGATTTCTACAGTATTATTTGTTGTGGTTTGGGCATTAATTATTATTGCTTATATTAACTATAGTCGTAAAAATCCAGAACTTCATAAGAAAGCGACATATAAACTACCAGGCGGTCAATACATGGGATACCTTATACTTATTTTCTTTGTTTTTGTATTTGCCTTGTTATTTATAAATGTTGATACAAGAAGAGCGATTTACTGCACGCCTATTTGGTTTATTTTATTAGGTTTAATGTACTTAAGATACAAAAAAGCTGATAAAGAATCACGATAAAATTTACATCGACACTTAGTAATTTCTCATTACTAGTGTCGATTTTTTAATTCATCTGAGTGATATACTTTCCTTACTTTCTACTGATTAACGTCATCTAGAAGCCTCTAACCTTATCATGTCAATTTCTACAATCATTATCTTTCAATCAATCATTCTTTTATTACTTTTATTATTCAAATAAAGATGACATTTGGTGTTCTACTTTAAAATCAATAATTAGTGTTATAAAAGGTTGATTTAATCATTTTTAATTTCAATAATCAACTCCCCTAAATAATAAGAGCCTGGAACATAAATCAATGTTCCAGGCTCTCTTATGAATAGCTTTAAAGCTTTGTGATTATCAAATCTTCTTTTTTAATTTATCATTTGTTAAATTAAAGGACGTTAGCATAACCTTCAAACACTTTACCTTGTGACGCATCTAAAGTCACTAACATATCATTTTTAATTTCTTTGGTTGCTTGTTCTACACCAACAACAGTAGGTATGCCTTTTTCTAAACCTATAATTGCGCTTGGTGAAGTAATACCATTTTCTTCTGTAATTAGACCTATAGCTTTTTCAACATATGGTACTAATGTTTCATCAACAGAATTTGTAATAATAACTTTATCAGATAAATCTTTACCTTCTAAATCACTAGCACTATCTGCGACAATTGCATGGCCTACAACAGATCCTCTACCAACACCTTGACCTTTAGCAATCTCATCACCTACTAAGTGGATTTTCATCATATTTGTAGTTCCTTTTTCTCCAGTAGGTACACCAGCAGTAATAATAATTAAATCTCCGTTTGAAACTCTACCAGTTTCTACTGCTGTTGCTACAGCATTATTTAGTAAAGCATCAGTTGTTTTACGTCCTTCTTTAACGACCGGATTTACTCCCCATACAATTGCACATTGTCTAGCAGTTTTTTCGCTAGGTGTTACAGCAATGATATCTGAATGTGGACGATATTTAGAAATCGTACGTGCTGTTGAACCACTTTCAGTTGCTGCTACAATAGCTTTTACATTTAAGTTTAAGGCAGTATGTGCAACAGAAACACCAATTGCATTTACTAATGAAGTTTCAACTAATTTAGTACGATCACTTAATAATTTTTTATAGTCTTGCGCTGCTTCAGCAGAAACTGCAATATTACGCATAGTTTTAACAGCTTCTTCAGGATATTGACCTGCTGCAGTTTCACCTGATAACATTACCGCGTCAGTACCATCGTATATTGCATTAGCTACGTCACTTGCTTCTGCACGTGTCGCACGTGGATTACGTTGCATAGAATCAAGCATTTGAGTCGCAGTAATTACAGGTTTTCCTAATTTATTACATTTTCTAATTAAATCTTTTTGAACCATTGGTACGCTTTCTGGCGGAATTTCAACACCCATATCACCACGTGCTACCATTAATCCATCAGATACTTCAAGAATTTCTTCAATATTATCGATACCTTCTTGGTTTTCAATTTTAGGGAAAATTGTTATTTCTGCTTTTTCTTCTTCAAGAATTTGACGGATATCTAAAACATCACTTGGACGTCTTACAAAACTTGCAGCTATAAAGTCTACATTTTCCTTTATACCAAATCTGATATCATCGGCATCTTTATCAGTGATACCAGGTAAATTAACTTTAACACCAGGTAAGTTAACACCTTTTTTATTTTTTAATTCACCAGTATTTAAGATATCACATTTAACTTCGCCTTTATCTTTGTTAATTTCTTTGACTTGAAGTTCAACTAAACCATCATCTAATAGTATATATGATCCAATATTGACATCATTGATTAGATTTTCATATGTTACAGAGAATTTTTCAGGTGTTCCTTCAACTTCATTCATGCTTACAATGACTTCTTTGCCTTTTTCTAAAACAATAAGTCCATCTTTCATATTGTGAGTACGAATTTCTGGCCCTTTAGTATCCAATAACAAGCCAATTGTTTTATTTAAACGTTTAGCAACTTTACGAATTGTATCAATTCTTGCTTTATGTTCTTCATGACTACCATGTGAGAAATTTAAACGCGCAACGTTCATTCCTGCATTCATTAGTTTTTCGAGCATTTCCTCTGATTCTGAAGCTGGTCCTATTGTACATACAATTTTAGTCTTTCTCATTTTTATAATCCTCCCAAATAAATTTAAATTGATAATTCTTTTGCTAATTCATACATTTGACTATTAAATTTGCGATCACTTTCAGCAAAAATTTCATCAAACGGCGTAGAAGTTAATTGATTATTTCTAATGCCAACACCTTTAGCTGTCTCGCCTTGTTTTAATAGTTCAACAGCATATCCACCAAGTCGAGAAGCTAATACTCGATCAGCACCAGATGGGCTACCGCCACGTTGAATGTGACCTAACACTGATACTCGTGTATCAATGTTAATATACTTCGTTAACTCATCTGCACATTCTTGGCCGCTCATACAACCTTCTGCAACCATAACGATAGAATGTTTTTTTCCTCTTTTAATACCCTGTTCAATCTTTTCAGCTACATCCTTAATATCTGTATTGACTTCTGGTAAAACAATCGTTTCAGCACCTACAGATAATCCAGCCCATAAAGCTAAATCTCCACAATCACGCCCCATAACTTCAACAATAAACGTTCTTGCGTGACTTGATGCCGTATCTCTAATCTTATCGACTGATTCAATAATAGTGTTTAATGCAGTATCAAAACCAATTGTAAAATCTGTACCATTAATATCATTATCAATTGTACCAGGAATACCAATTGTTTGAATTTCTTTACATTCCTCACTAATTCGTTGTGCCCCTCTATAGCTGCCATCTCCTCCAATAACAACTAAACCTTCGATACCACGTTTACGTAAATTCTCAATAGCTTTCTTACGTACATCCTCTTCTTTGAACTGAGGGCACCTTGCGGAAAAAAGGAAAGTTCCTCCTCGTTGAATTGTATCCCCTACTGAACCCAATTCAAGCTTATGAATATCATCATCAAGTAAACCTTGGTAACCTTGATAAACACCATAAACTTCAATATTATTGTAAATTGCTGTCCGAGTCACTGCACGAACAGCAGCGTTCATACCCGGAGAATCTCCTCCGCTAGTTAAAACTGCAATCTTCTTCATGACGACATACCTTTCCTTAACTAGATTTATCTTCAACTCTAAATTACCATAAATTTTTTTAACGTTCCATTAAAAGAAAGACAATTCATAGATGTAAACGTTTTAAAAATGTAATTTTTATTACAACATAAAAAAAAGAGCTAAAAGCCTAACAATTAGACTAATAGCTATACAAAATTACTCCACAACTGAACCAATTTTTCTAAATTTTTCAAAACGATCATTTGCTAATTCTTCAGGTGTGAGTTGCTTTAATTCATTTAAATGTTTAAGGAACATTTTCTTAATTGATAAAGCTTGTACTTCTTCATCTTTTTGTGCACCACCAAGTGGCTCATTAATCACTTCATCTATAATACCTAAATCTAGTAAATCAAGCGCAGTGATTTTCATAGTTTCAGCGGCAATTTGAGCTAAGTTACTATCTTTCCATAAAAGTGCAGCTGCTCCTTCAGGTGAAATAACTGAATAAGTACTATTTTCAAGCATCAGAACACGATTTGAGATTCCAATTCCTAAAGCGCCGCCACTTCCGCCTTCACCAATAACAACAGCAATAACTGGTACCGTTAATGAAGCCATTTCCATCAAATTTTTTGCAATTGATTCACTTTGACCTCTTTCTTCAGCTGCTTTACCCGGATAAGCACCTTTAGTATCTATAAAAGTAAATATTGGACGATTAAATTTCTCTGCTTGTTTCATTAAACGCAAAGCTTTTCTATACCCTTCTGGGTGAGCCATACCAAAATTACGATAAATATTATCTTTCGTGTCTTTACCACGTTGTTGGCCTATAACTGTTACTGACTTACCATCTAAGTAACCAATTCCACCAATCATTGCTGGATCATCCCTAAAACTTCTATCGCCATGTAACTCAATAAATGAATCAAAAATATAGGGAATATAATCTAATGTGGTTGGTCTTTCTGGTAAACGAGCGATTTGAACACGATCCCAAGGTTTTAGATTAGTGTACACTTTTGTAGTTTCTCTTTTTAATGATGCTTCCAGCATATCTATTTCATCTTGAAGATCAACTTCGTTTTTTTCTTGGGATTCTTTTAAAGAATCAATTTTATTTCTAATTTCAAAAAGTGGTTTTTCAAAATCTAACATTAGTTACTCACCTCTTGATGGATTTTTAAAATATTTGATAAAGTCTCACGCATATCTTTTCGATGAATGACTTTATCAAGTTGACCATGCTCTAATAAAAACTCAGCAGTTTGGAAATCATCAGGTAACTTTTCATTAATTGTTTGTTCTATAACACGTCTACCAGCAAATCCGATTAGTGCTTTAGGTTCACTTAAATTAATATCTCCAACCGAAGCAAAACTTGCAGAAACCCCTCCAGTAGTGGGATTAGTTATGTAAGAAATATATAATAGTCCTGCATCAGAATGTCTTTTTAAAGAAACACTTGTTTTCCCCATTTGCATTAAAGAAATAATTCCCTCTTGCATTCTAGCTCCACCACTCGCAGAAAACAGAATAAATGGCAAACGATGTTCTGTACAATAATCAATAATTCTACATATTTTTTCACCAACTACAGAGCCCATGCTTCCCATTCTAAAACGAGCATCCATAACTGCGACACCATATTGTATTCCGTCTAATTTCGCAGTACCAGACACTAACGCTTCATTAAGTCCAGTCTTCTGCTGATCTTTTTCAATTTTTTCTTCATACCCAGGAAAGTCTAATGGGTTAGCAGATGTCATACCTCTATCAAATTCTATAAATGATCCTTCGTCTGAAATTGCTTCTATTCTTTTATATGCGGTTAAAGCTATATGATGATCACAATTAAAGCATACATTTAAATTTTCATTCAATTCTTTTGTATACATTATTTTTTTGCATTTAGGACATTTTGTCATTATACCAGCAGGTACATCATTTTGTTTAGAATCTTGAACTGTTAAATATTTCTTTTTCTTACTTCGATTAAAAAAATCTTTAAACATTGGTAAACCTCCAAATATCCTCTGTTACTTCATTTAAAAAGACTTTATATATTTTGTATAAATCATAATAGTACTAACAATATAGCTATTCGTTTAATCTATTTTAAGTCAGTAAGTTTCATAGTTTTATCAAATATTTCTTGTGTATCAATTTTAATTCTTGCTACACCGGATTCCATAGCAGCTTTAGCTACATTTTTGGCTACTGATGGAGCTACTCTTTTATCAAACGGTCCTGGTATACAGTAATCAGGATGTAACTCATTTTCGTCTATTAAATGAACGATAGCTTCTACAGCTGCCTTTTTCATATCTTCGTTAATATGAGTGGCTTCAACATCCAATGCACCTCTAAAAAGACCTGGAAATGCTAATACATTATTAATTTGGTTTGGAAAATCAGATCGACCTGTACCCACAACCTTTGCACCTGCCTGTTTGGCTTCATTGGGATTGATTTCAGGATTAGGATTAGCCATAGCAAAAATAATTGGATCATCAGCCATTGTCTTCACCATATCTTGAGTTAATATATCCGCTACAGATACACCTAGAAAAACATCTGCATCTTTAATCACTTCTTCAAGTGAACCTTCAACTTTATCTTTATTCGTCCACTTAGCTACATATGTTTTTGTATCATTCATACCAAAATTTCTGCCAGAATAAATAGCACCTTTTGAATCGCACATAATCATATTATTCACACCATAAGCATGAAGTAACTTCACTATAGCGATACCTGCTGCACCTGAACCATTTAATACAACTTTTATATTCGTTAACTCTTTATCTACAATTTTTAAAGCGTTGATTAACCCAGCCATAGTAACAATAGCTGTACCATGTTGATCGTCGTGGAAAATAGGTATATTGGTCTCTTTCTTTAAGGTTTCTTCAATTTCAAAACAGCGGGGAGCTGATATATCTTCAAGATTAATTCCACCATAGTTTGGTGCAATAAGTTTTACTGTTTTTATGATTTCTTGAGTGTCAGTTGTATCTAGAGCTATTGGCACACCATTAATACCCGCAAAACTTTTGAACAGTGCTGCCTTTCCTTCCATTACTGGAATACTTGCTTCTGCTCCAATATTCCCTAAACCGAGAACAGCTGTTCCATCCGTTACAACAGCAACTGTATTTCCTTTAATAGTGTACTCATATACTTTTCTTGAATCTTCATGGATTTCTTTACAAGGTTCTGCAACGCCAGGTGAGTATGCTAGGCTTAATTGTTGCTTATTTGTCACTTTAACATTTGGTGTAATTTCTAGTTTACCTTGGTTCTCTCTATGCATTTCTAAAGCGTCATCTCTTAAAGACATTTAATCAACCCCTATTTTATTTTGTGAGAAGTCATTGAACTATATATATTCAATACATAAGTCAATCCATGAAAAGAAAACTGAATCATTTTAAATATACACGATTTACTAGTAAATATGTAGAACAATAGTACAATCATTGAAAGTAAATTAATTTTTAGATGTTGCAATTCAAATTATTTCTTCTGCTGATAAAACAGATTTAGTGTGTTAAATCAGAACAAAAAATAATTATAAAAGAAAAACTGATGATTAAGAAATAATCATCAGTTAACTATATCATAATTTAAAAATCGTTAAAAGTTAAATAAATCTAATATCAGCTGGCGAATAAGTTTGTATTAATAGATCAAAATTTTGACGTTGACGTTCAATTTGTCCCAACATTGTCATCTTATTTGCACTTTCGTCAAAACCATAAATATTTAATGCATGTTGTTCATTAGATTCTACTTTTGAATGTTCAAATTGTGGTTCTAGATGTGTTACATTACGTAAAATAACTTTTTTCGAATTAGACAATTTTGTTTGCTCATACGCTTCAACTTCAAAAAGTTGATTGATGATAAGTTGCATTTGTTGGTTACGCTTTTCAAATTTACCTAATACGATATACATCTGTTCCTTTGAAATAGAAGTTTCGAATTTTTTAAACTTATCTGGGAAAATCACTCCATCCATCATCGTTCTTCCATCATTCATCGTTACAAATGCCATATTTTGACCATTCTTCGTTCTTATTTGTTTGATATGGTCAAATTGAACAAGTATAGGTTGGTAGTGACTTCCATTAGACAATTGAAATATGCCTAAATATTGTTTCTTTTCAAATTTCTTTTCAACTGGATGTTTACTAATATAGAATCCTAGGTATTCTTTTTCATAATCACTTAATAATTGATCAGGTAGTTCCTCTTTTTCTTCATACGATTGTTTAGGAGTTAAAAGATCGAAAAGCATTTCATCTTGCTCAACATCAGAATTCAAATCTAATACTTGATCAATTGCTTGTAATAATGTCGCTCTAGTTTTGCCAAAAGTGTCGAATGCGCCTACTAAGATAAGAGACTCAAGTAATTTTCTATTTTTCACCCTTTTTGGTATACGTCTTGAAAAATCAAAGAAATCTCTATAAGGTCCATTCTGCTGACGTTCATCAATAATTAATTTAACGCTTTGATATCCAATTCCTTTAATTGTACCTAAAGACAGATATATTCCTTTATTACTTGCCTTATAATACCAATGACTTTGATTAATATTGGGAGGCAAGATGCTAATTCTTTGATGCTTAGCTTCGTCAATCATAGCTGCAGTCTTTTTTTCACTTCCTATTACATTACTCAAGATATTTGCATAAAAATAATGAGGATAGTGCACTTTTAAATAGCTCATAATGTATGCAATTTTTGAGTAACTAACAGCATGGGCACGTGGGAACCCATAATCTGCAAACTTAAGTATTAAATCAAAAATTTGCTTACTTATCTGTTCACCGTAACCGTTATTTTTTGCACCATCAATGAAATGTTGACGCTCACTTTCTAAGATTGCACGATTCTTTTTACTCATTGCCCTTCTTAAAATATCTGCTTCACCATAACTAAAACCAGCAACTTGACTTGCTATTAGCATTATTTGTTCTTGATAAATGATAACACCATATGTGTTTTTTAAGATTGGTTCTAAATCTGGATGTAAATAAGTAACTTGGTTAGGATTATGTCTACGGGTTATATAAGTTGGTATTTCTTCCATTGGTCCTGGTCTATATAATGATGTGACAGCTACGATATCTTCAAAATGTTCGGGTTGCAATCTTTTTAATACGCTTCTAACACCGTCTGATTCCAATTGAAATATACCTGTAGTGTCACCGTTTGATAATAAATCAAAAACTTTTTTATCATCATAAGGTATAGCTTCTATATCAATATTTATATTTAAATCCTTTTTAACTTGTAAAATAATTTGATGAATAATTGATAGATTGCGTAATCCCAAGAAATCAATTTTTAATAATCCTATACGTTCCGCTTCTGTCATAGTCCACTGCGTTAATAATCCTGTATCACCAGTTGTTAATGGGGCAAATTTGAATAATGGTTGATCATTGATAATGATACCTGCAGCATGCGTAGACGTATGTCTTGGTAATCCCTCTAACTTTTTACTCACTTCAAACCAACGTTCATTTCTATGATTACGATGAACAAATGCTTTAAACTCTGGCTTTTGGTATGCTTCTTCAAGAGTTATACCTAATTTATGTGGAATAAGTTTTGAAATCTCATTTAAACTCGTTTCATCAAATCCCATTATTCTTCCTACATCTCTAGCAACAGCACGAGCTAACAGATGCCCAAATGTCACAATACCTGATACATGATGTTCACCATATTTATCTTGTACATACTTAATTACTTTTTCACGTCTCGTGTCTTCAAAATCAATATCAATATCTGGCATAGTTACGCGTTCAGGATTAAGAAATCTTTCAAATAAAAGATTATATTTTAACGGGTCTATAGTAGTAATACCTAATAAATAACTTACTAATGACCCTGCTGATGAACCACGACCTGGCCCAACCATCACTTCATGTGTTTTAGCAAAATGAATCAAATCACTTACAATAAGAAAATAATCCTCGAAACCCATATCAGTAATAATTTTATATTCATGTTTCAACCGATTGAAATAAGTTTTATCATTAAGTTCCCATTCTCGTAACCTATGTATAAGTATCGTCCAAAGATAATCTTTCGAAGTTTCACCATTAGGTGTCACAAATTGTGGCAACAGGGATTGATGGTATGCAATTTCTGCTTGGCATAATTCTTCAATTTCATTCGCGTTAGTAATCATATCTTCACTAAGATTTAGTGTTTGAAGTTCTTCTATACTAGGAAAATGTTCATCAAGTGTTTCTTTCTCATGTATTAAATCTAACTTAGTATTATCTCTTATGGCATGTAACGCTGGAATGGTTTCAGCATCATCTTCATTTAAGTATCTTGCAGATTGCATCCATACACGTTTGCCAGTCAATGTATTATTACTATTGTGATTTAAATATAATTCTTTCTTACCTTCAAAAGCATCAATAATTTGCTTATGAGACAACTCAGCCTCTTTAAATATGATAATTAAATGTTCTTCGTATCTTTTTAGCCATTCAATTGGCACTTCTTCTTTATTTCTCATCATTATAGCAGAAGAAATTTGATATAATGACTTGAGTCCTTGATTATTTTTTGCTAAAACAACCGTTTCAATAATATAGAGACCATCCGTTAAATATATAGTCATACCAAAGATTGGATGTATGTGAGCTGCAATACAAGCATCATAAAACTTTGGATAACCGTACAATACATTTGTATCGGTTATTGCAAGCGCACGATATCCTTCTTTTTTAGCTTTATCTATTAATGCATCAATTCTTAAACTAGAATCTAACAGGTCAAAAGAAGTATGAATATTTAAATGTGCTACCATGGTCTCTTACCTCCTTTTAAAAATTATAACTTGTCGTTTAAAGCTTCGGCGAGTTGCTCGAATTGCTCCCAACTATTTACTGAAACTCCAGATGCATTTGGATGTCCACCACCACCAAATGTATTAGCGACATCATTAATAATAATATGACCTTTAGAACGCAACCGACATCTAATTTGATCTCCTTCATCAACGCCAAACATCCATATTTTTAATCCTCGAATATCTGCGATTGTATTTACAAATAAAGACGCTTCATTAGGTTGTATTTGAAATTTTTCAAGTATGTCTTTAGTTATTTTAACTTTGCAAAATCCTTTATCATTTAAATCAAAATTTTGCAATATATATCCTTGAAATGGTAATAGTTTTGGATCCTTTTCAGACATTTTGTTTAATTCTTGGTTGTGATCAAAAGGATATGTAAGTAATTTTCCAGCAATTTGCATTGTTCGTGGCGTTGTATTATTAAATAAAAAACGTCCAGTATCACCGACGATGCCAAGATATAATACTCTAGCAACTTGTTCATCAATGATATGTTCATCGTTGAAATGTAAAATGAATTCGTAAATTATTTCACTAGTGGAAGAAGCTTTGGTATTAACATAGTTAATATCTCCATACTGATCAGTAGCAGGATGATGATCAATTTTTAAAAGTTTGGTACCTGTATCATAACGTTGGTCATCTATTCTTGGCGCATTTGCCGTATCACATACAACTACAGTCGCTTTCTTGTACATATCATCGTCAATTTCGTCCATCAAACCTATGAATTTCAAAGAATCTTCATTAGCTCCTACTGCATAAATTTGTTTGTTTGGAAACTTCTTTTGTAAGTAATATTTCAAACCTAATTGCGAACCATATGCGTCTGGATCGGGTCTTAGATGTCTGTGAATAATAATTAATTCACTTTGTTCTAATGCTTCCATTATTTCATTCATTTTTACTTCCATATTAATTACTCCCTTTAAACTTCTAAATATTATTTAAAATCCATCAAACATTTGACAAATTACTAATGCATTAGCAACTTTTTCACCATTATTAATCATAGTAACTTCTAATTTAGCAAAATATCGGCCAACATCTAACATTTCATAATGTACTTCAATAGTAGATTCAATTGGTACAGTCTTAATATAGATAATACTCATACTTTCTATCATGACATTACCTTTTTTATACTTTCTCATTTCGTGCCGAATCGTTTCCTCAATAATTCCAACAAATACTGCTTTACTTAGTGTACCGTAATGATTTGTAATGAGTGGAGATACGTCGACATTTATTCCTTGTTGATGTATTGAAATATGTTTGGCAATTTGATCATTGACTGTTTCACCAATTTGAGGTTGTCTACCTAATAATTGCATTGATTTTAAAACATCCTGTCTGTTAATCACACCGACAGCTTTTTTATTATTATCAGTTACTGGTAATAATTCAATCCCTTCCCAAATTAATAAATGGGCACAACTAGCAACCGTATTTGTTAATTTAACACTCAATGGATTTTTAGTCATAACTTTACCTAATAGGTCTTCTTCGTTCATATTAATGATTTCTCTACTAGTTACTATACCTACTAATTTAAATTCTTCGTTTACTATAGGAAACCTTGTATGGCCGGTTTCATTCGCTATTTTTTTGTAATCATGTATTGTCATTGAATCAAATAACACTGATAGTTCATTGATTGGTTTAACTATATCCTCAACCACAAGTATTTCTTTGCGTATTTTTTGATTAAACATTGCTTTATTGATGATATTAGCAACTAAGAATGTATCATAACTTGAAGAAATAATTGGTAATTCATGCTCATCTGCATAACGTATAATTTCAGCACTTGGACGAAAACCACCTGTGATGAGTATTGAAGTTTCACGTTTTAAAGCTTCAATCTGTACATTTTCTCTATTTCCAACAATTAATAATGTGTGTTTGCCTATATATTTCAGAATATCATCAAATTGCATTGCTCCTATCGCAAATTTTGAAACTGATTTATTAAGTCCAGCTCTACCGGCAAGTATTTGGCCCTCGACAATATTTGCAATTTCATTAAACGTTAAGTTATCTAAATTTTCCCTACTTCGTTTCTCGATTCTAACAGTACCAACTCTGTCAATAGTTGCTACAATTCCAAGTTGACTCGCATCTTTAATTGCTCTATACGCAGTACCTTCAGACACATTAAGATCTTTAGCAATCTTTCGTACAGAGATTTTAGAGCCAATTGATAAAGATTCGATATGTTTAATTATTTGTTCATTCTTTGTCATCCCGTTACCTCTTATTTCTTTATAACAGTCTTTTTATCATTATAACTTTTAATGTACAAAAAATCATTGTTCAATCATTGTAAAATACTAAATATTAATCAATATAAATTACCGTTAAAGTTTATATTCAAAATATTTAAATATTAATGGAAATTACACTAAAACTTTACTAAAATAAAGTTGAGGAGGGATGATTTATGTATAAACATATTCTACTTGGGGTAGACACTCAAATTAAAAATGAGAAAGCTCTTAAAGAGGTGTCTCGTTTAGCTGGTGAAGGAACTATCGTCACAGTTTTAAATGCCATTAATGAGCAAGATGCTCAAGCGTCAATCAGAGCTGGCGTACATTTAGATAAGCTAACCGAAAAGCGTTCTAAAGGTTTAGAAAGTACACTTAAAACTCTAGAAGACTACGGCATTGATTATGATGAAGTTATTGTAAGAGGCAATGCTAAGGATGAGCTATTAAAATTTGCAAATAGTGGTAAATATGAAATTATTGTTCTAAGTAACCGAAAAGCTGAAGACAATAAGAAATTTGTTTTAGGTAGCGTAAGTCATAAAGTAGCTAAACGTGCTACTATTCCTGTTTTAATTGTTAAATAAACGACATACTAGTAACCTAAAATACCAAAACTATAATAAATGAGCTAGAATTTGTAATGAATTCTTGTTCCTAATTAAATACCTGGCATTTGTATTAAAAAGCTTGATATAATTTCAATTTTTTATTCAGCAATCGACTTGCCACAACATTAGGAAGCCTGAGACATTAAGTGTGTCTCAGGCTCTTATTTATATTTCATAAATTCAAAATAACAACTTACTACTGTTAAATTTTAATTATCGTTGTACTTTTAGAAAATGACTTAAAAATCAAAAGCTATTTGTCATTTAGACAAACAATTAAAATTCCACTGATTCACCCGGTTTAAGAATTTGTACTTCCCCTACCTGAACTGCATCCTTAAATTGCTCTGGATCTTGTTCAATTAACGGGAATGTATTGTAATGAATAGGAACACTGATTGTAGGCTTAATAAATTCATTAATAGCGTAACTAGCATCTTCTATTCCCATAGTAAAGTTATCTCCAATAGGAACAAAACATACATCAACTGGGTGTCTATCTGCTATCAGTTTCATATCACTAAATAATCCTGTATCCCCAGTATGATAGATAGTCTTGCCTTCAGCTTCGACAATAATTCCCATAGGCATACCTAAATATACAGGCACACCATTGTCATGTGTAAAGCTAGAACTATGGAATGCTTGAACAAATTTGACTGTTCCAAAATCAAATTTAGCCTTCCCACCAATGTTCATGCCATGAACATTTTCGACTCCGTGATAAGTAGATAAATATCCTTGTAATTCTGCCGAACCAATCACAGTTGCATGATTACGATTAGCCAATTCAACTACATCACCAAAATGGTCAGCGTGACCATGTGTTAAGATAATGTAATCTACCTCTAACGTTTGTTCATCTAGGTCACATTTATCGTTGCCAGAGATAAATGGATCAACTATAACTTTCTTGCTGTTACCTTCAAAATAAATTGTTGATTGACCATGAAATGAAAGTTTCATAAGAGTTACCCTCCTAAAAGTAATATCTTTTAATAGTATACCCTACCAGTCACATTTATAACACTAGTGAGCTATTTAGCTTGTTAAGTTCAATCAATAACTCTTACTTTTTGAAAACTATATCTTATTAGCATAGAATTAATATATCATCACATGATGGAGGTTCATTATATGACTAAAATAAAAGAAATCAAAAAAGTTTTACAACAAGAAGATGCTGATGCAGCATGGATTACGACACCCTTAAACATCTTTTACTTTACTGGGTATCGAAGTGAGCCACATGAAAGACTCTTCGCTTTGCTTATTCCATCAAATGAAGAGCCTGTTTTATTTTGTCCAAAAATGGAAGTTGAAGAAGTAAAACAATCACCGTTTAAAGGTAAAATCATCGGTTATTTAGATACTGAAAACCCATTCGACAAATACTCTAAAACTTTCTCTAAAATGCTCATTGAAAGTGAACATCTTACAGTTAAACGTCAAAGAGAACTAACAAAAGCCTTTAATATAGAACACTATCAAGATGTTGATCAATCAATCAAGGACTTACGCAATATCAAATCAGAAGATGAAATTATCAATATAAAAAAAGCAGCTGCGTTAGCTGATAAATGTATTGAAATTGGTAAATCCTTTCTTAAAGAAGGTGTTGAAGAAAGAGAAGTTGTCAACCATATCGAAAACGAAATAAAAAAATATGGTGTTAATGAAATGAGTTTCGACACGATGGTACTCTTCGGTGACCATGCTGCTTCACCACATGGAACACCCGGTGACAGAAAATTACAGCAAAATGAGTTTGTACTATTTGATTTAGGTGTTGTATACCATCATTATTGCAGTGATATGACACGCACAATTCATTTTGGCACACCTAATAAGGAAGCACAAAATATATATAACATTGTTTTAAAAGCAGAAACAGAAGCAATTAAATCTATTAAACCAGGAGTTACCATCAAAGATATTGATAAAATTGCTAGAGATATCATCGAAGAAGCAGGTTATGGTGATTACTTCCCACATAGACTAGGTCATGGATTAGGTCTTGAAGAACACGAATATCAAGATATATCAAGTGTAAATAATAATCAACTTGAAGCAGGCATGGTGATTACTATAGAGCCTGGCATATATGTCCCTCATGTGGCTGGTGTTAGAATTGAAGATGATATTTTAGTAACTGAAAATGGTTATGAAATATTAACTCAATACGAAAAATAACAAAACAACAAAAAACCCCAAGCTCCATTCACATGAATGAAGTCTTGGGGTAAATTTCACGCATTATTTCAATGCATCTTCAATTGAAGTGTATTCAAAATTAAATGTATCAGCTACATTCTTATTAGTCACATGTCCATTAAATGTATTCAGACCTAGAGATAATGGATGATTTACTTTAAATGCTTCACGATAACCTTTATTAGCCAATAATTGCGCATAAGGTAATGTTGCATTGTTCAATCCAATTGTAGATGTACGTGGAACGGCACCTGGCATATTAGCTACAGCATAATGCACGACACCATGTTTAGTGTAAGTCGGATTATCATGAGTAGTAATCTTATCAGTTGTTTCAAAAATTCCACCTTGATCTATCGCAATATCTACAATCACTGATCCATCTTTCATTTCTTTTATCATATCTTCAGTCACTAAGTTTGGAGCTTTAGCACCTGGAATAAGGACTGCTCCAATCACTAAATCGCTTTCTTTCACATACATTTCTATATTTAATGGATTAGACATAATTGTTCTTACTCTGCCATCAAATAAGTCCTCTAATTCTTCTAAACGTTTAGGATTAACATCTAGTATTGTCACTTCAGCTCCCAATCCTAAAGCTATCTTAGCTGCATTTGTACCTGCTTGACCACCACCAATGATAGTGACTTTGCCTTTAGGTACTCCAGGTATGCCACCTAGTAAGATACCCATACCTCCATTAAATCTTTGTAAAAATTCAGCTCCCACTTGTGTAGACATTCTACCAGCCACTTCACTCATTGGTGTTAATAACGGTAAAGAACCGTCTGGTAATTGTACAGTTTCATAGGCAATAGATATAACCTTGTTGTCCACAAGTGCCTGAGTTAATTTCTGTTCATTCGCAAGGTGTAAATAAGTAAATAAGATTAACTCTTCTTTAAAGAATTTGTATTCCGATTCAAGTGGTTCTTTAACTTTGATGACCATATCAACATCCCAAGCTTTTGACTGCTCATCAACAATTTTGGCACCGGCTTCTTGATAATCACCATCTTCAAAGTAAGATCCTAGACCAGCATTTGTTTCTACTAAAACTTCATGTCCTTGGTCTACAAGTGCATGTACACCACTTGGGGATAACCCCACTCGATTCTCATTATTCTTTATTTCTTTAGGAATCCCAATTTTCATATTATCTACCTCCAACCTTATCGTAACGTGTCCTTATTAAAACGGCAAACAATAACATATAATGACATAATTTTGTAATTATTATTAATTAAATATTCTGTTTATTATGTTAAAATAGAATTAAGAAAGATAAAGGGGGCAATAATGATGATTTCTTATAAAAACATATTAATCGCAGTCGATGGATCTCACGAAGCAGAATGGGCTTTTAACAAAGCTGTCGGTGTTGCTAAACGTAACGATGCTCAATTAACTATTGTGAATGTAATTGACTCACGTACGTATTCTTCTTATGAAGTATACGATGCTCAATTCACAGAAAAATCAAAGCATTTCTCCGAAGAATTACTTAAAGGTTATAAAGAAGTAGCCACAAATGCAGGTGTAAAAAATGTGGACACACGTTTAGAATTCGGCTCACCTAAAGCAATTATACCTAAAAAATTAGCGCGTGATGTTGGTGCTGATTTGATTATGAGTGGTACATCAGGTTTAAATGCGGTAGAACGTTTTATTGTTGGCTCTGTATCAGAAGCGATTGTTCGACATGCACCTTGTGACGTATTAGTTGTGCGTACAGAAGAAATGCCTGAAGATTTCCAACCTCAAGTAGCAACACCTCAATTACGTGAAAAATATCAAGATTAGTCACTGTTATAGATGAAATTAAAATGAGGCTGGGACATAATTCCTAGCAAAATAGCCAG
>NZ_KV831373.1:0-223 GCF_001837075.1 Staphylococcus sp. HMSC063F05 | reverse complement strand
TACTGATTATATTAAGACTGAGAATAATGATACGAATGATTTGAATGATAATAAACTAACATATCCTAGTAATCATACAAATCATTCAAATCACTATAATCCAAACTTTAATGATGAAGCTTTAAAGTTCCAATTATTAGAAGAACTACCACAGAGTATTCAAAACTATCTAAGTAACTTTGAAGTAGATGAAATTAAAATTATCAAAACTGTATTATTAAAA
>NZ_KV831372.1:0-3317 GCF_001837075.1 Staphylococcus sp. HMSC063F05 | reverse complement strand
TGAGCCTAATCGAGACCGAAAGGTCTCTTTTTTTTATGCAAAAATAGTTCTAAAAAAGAAAGTATTAATAAATAAATTCGCTACTTAACAACTTTTATAAGAGGTAATTTCATATGTGGCTTATAAAGGTTAAGTAACATATCCAACCTTAAATGCTTTAATTACTGTTGTGTATCGTAACAATAATTAAAGCATTTTAAAGTTTCTTAAAATCTAGTATTTATATAACGAGTGAATGAATTAATGCATTAACATGATCTTCTAATTCTTCTTTTTTTATCCCCCCAAATCCTAAAATAAATTTTGGATAAACTTTAGAATAATTTTCGTAATGATAAGGTTTTAATTTTAAATTATTTTTTTTCGCATTTTTTAAACATTGTTTCATTGACAATCCATTATTAACAGTTATTGTAAAATGCATTCCAGTTAGTGCGCCTTCAATCTTTATTTGCGTATTGTAGGGCTTTAATCGTTTTAAAATATAATCAAGTTTATCTCTATATATCTTTCGCATTTTATTCAAATGTCTTTCAAATTTCCCACTTATCATGAATTGAGCAACCATGTGTTGAACATGCACAGGCACTGTATTTCCCTCTTTATATTTTTGATTATTATATTTGTGCATTAAATTTTGTGGCAAAACAATATATGCAATCCTACAGCTTGGATATAAAGATTTTGAGAAAGTACTAATATAAATGACTTTTCCTTTTGTGTCTAAACTTTGTAATGCAGGTATGGGTTTGCCAAAATATCTAAATTCTGAATCATAATCATCTTCGATAATATATCTTTGCTTAGCTTGATGGGACCAATTGATTAATTGTGTTCTTTTTTTTAAATTGGTGACATAACCAGTTGGAAATTGATGAGATGGTGTTATATACAAAATATTGTTATTTGTATTTAAAATAGGGTCGATTTGTATTCCATTTTGTTCAACTGGGACTTGAATATAACTTATACCTTTTTTATCAAGCGTATGTTTAATAGGTGGATAACTTGGCTGTTCAATAATAAATTCTTCTTTTTTTAGTAAATTGGTTATCATATCGAGTAACTGGCTTGTTGATGATCCAACAATAATTTGATTTGGGCGACAAGTGACGCCACGACTATTAAATAAGTAATGTGAAATTTGTTGCCTTAAAATATATTCCCCTTGACGCTCGCCTCGTTGTAATAGTGATAGCTGATGGTCTTCAAAAACGTCTTTCGCATATTTTCTAAAAATGTGCATAGGAAAACTTTCAGAATCAATTTCAGCTAAATTAAAAGCATATTTATATTGTCGTTGCTTCTTTTCTAAGTTATCAGTGTTTAATTGATTTGTTTGTCGATGTATCACTGGCAACGATTCTATATCGGAAACGAAGTAGCCAGATCTAGGTTTCGAATAAATGAAACCCTCATCTACAAGTAATTGATATGCATGTTCTATTGTAGTGTGGCTAACAGATAAATAGTTACTTAACTGTCGTTTAGATGGAAATCTATCATTTGATTGATATTGACCTTCGATAATTTGATTTTTTAACTTTTCATATAACGATAAATAAAGTGGTTGATTTACTTTCAATTAACTGACCCCTATCTTTATGTACAAATTGAACCTTTTTAAATATCAGTTTATCTCGTAAAATATATTTAATCAATAAGAAAAGGGGTAAGTAGTATGTCTAAAATAGTAGGATCAGATCGAGTTAAAAGAGGAATGGCTGAAATGCAAAAAGGCGGTGTCATTATGGACGTCGTTAATGCAGAACAAGCTAAAATTGCTGAAGAAGCCGGAGCTGTTGCCGTAATGGCATTAGAGCGTGTACCATCAGATATTCGTGCTGCTGGCGGTGTTGCACGTATGGCGAATCCTAAAATAGTTGAAGAAGTTATGAATGCCGTATCAATTCCGGTTATGGCTAAAGCCAGAATTGGTCATATTACAGAAGCTAGAGTTTTAGAATCGATGGGTGTTGACTATATAGATGAGTCTGAAGTATTAACGCCTGCAGACGAAGAATATCATTTAAGAAAAGATCAATTTACAGTTCCTTTTGTGTGTGGCTGTCGTAACTTAGGTGAAGCAGCACGACGCATTGGTGAAGGTGCGGCGATGTTGCGTACGAAAGGTGAACCTGGTACTGGTAATATTGTTGAAGCTGTCCGTCATATGAGACGTGTTAATTCTGAAGTTAGCCGCTTAACAGTTATGAATGATGATGAAATTATGACATTTGCAAAAGATTTGGGTGCACCTTATGAAGTATTAAAACAAATTAAAGATAATGGACGTCTTCCTGTAGTTAATTTTGCAGCTGGTGGTGTTGCTACGCCTCAGGATGCAGCACTAATGATGGAATTAGGTGCAGATGGTGTATTTGTTGGTTCAGGTATATTTAAATCTGAAGATTCTGAAAAATTTGCTAAAGCTATCGTTCAAGCTACAACACATTATCAAGATTATGAGTTAATCGGAAAATTGGCTAGTGAGCTAGGTACGGCTATGAAAGGTCTAGATATTAATCAAATTTCACTAGAAGAAAGAATGCAAGAGCGTGGTTGGTAATGATTAAAATTGGTGTTTTAGCCTTACAAGGTGCTGTACGTGAACATATACGTCATATTGAATTAAGTGGTTATGAAGGCATTGCTATAAAAAGAGTAGAGCAACTAGATGAAATTGATGGTCTAATATTACCTGGTGGAGAGTCTACAACATTACGTCGTTTAATGGATTTATATGGATTTAAAGAAAAGTTACAACAATTAGATTTGCCAATGTTTGGAACATGTGCTGGATTAATTGTTCTTGCAAAAAATGTTGAAAATGAGTCTGGTTATTTAAATAAATTAGATATAACTGTTGAGCGTAATTCATTCGGTAGACAAGTCGATAGTTTTGAATCTGAACTTGATATTAAAGGGATAGCAAATGATATTGAGGGAGTATTTATTAGAGCACCTCATATTGCTAAAGTGGATAACGGAGTGGAAATACTTAGTAAAGTTGGAGGTAAAATAGTAGCCGTCAAACAAGGACAATACCTCGGTGTTTCTTTCCATCCAGAACTAACTGATGATTATCGTATCACTAAGTATTTTATTGAACACATGATTAAACATTAATCATTTTGTAATATTTGATTTACAAATTAGTTTCTATTAATTTTAACAATTTATTTTGAAGGAAGTTTAATAAATTGTAGTTTATTTTACTCTATGTGTGAGATAACGATTGATTGTTCTAATTATTTGTCAAAATTCTAATATTTAAATCATTTAAAACATACTAAGATTAGCTATGAAGAAATCTA
>NZ_KV831371.1:0-268 GCF_001837075.1 Staphylococcus sp. HMSC063F05 | reverse complement strand
AAGAGAAAACTAAGTAAATATCTTTACTCAGTTTGTGCTAGAAAAATTCAAATTTAAAATTACATTCGACTCATTTCTTGAACATTAGCGACTTACTTTTTGTTTATGATGTATATCAATTGGATCTGAATTTTGATTTTTTGGAATGATAAATTCAATCTTTTTTTCCAAATTTGAGCCATTATTAAATGAATGATACTCGTTTATAGAAAAAAATAGGACTAAAACAGAAACGTTTTAGTCCCACCTACTTGCTTAACTACAGTTC
>NZ_KV831370.1:0-593 GCF_001837075.1 Staphylococcus sp. HMSC063F05 | reverse complement strand
AAACATACTAAGATTAGCTATGAAGAAATCTATGACGATAGATTTTTTCATAGCTATTTTTTATAGTTATAGAGAGAAGTAGACTGTCCAGACTCTTGGATTTTAAATCCGTATAAAAAACAAGTCAGCTTTACTCTCGCCTTTTGAAATTCGTTTGTAGTATGTTGGGTTCTTGAAACCGTGTATAGGAAAATGAAATGAGAAAGGTTAAGTAAAGTTTTTAGCTTCTCAATTATTCAAAGGAGGTTTTTTTATCGATTACTTAGGTGTTGATATTAGTAAAAGAAGTAGTGTAGTTGCACATTATAAAAATGGAAAATTCCAAAAAGAGTTTTTCATCCAAAATAATAAAAATGGTTACAATTATTTACTCAAGTATTTGAATGACTTAGACCACCCACAACTCATTTTTGAATCTACAGGTATCTATTCAAGAGGTATGGAACGATTTTGTTGTGTAAATCAAATTAACTATATTCAAATGAATCCGTTAGAAGCCAAATTTAAAACGAGCGCTCTAAGATCATGGAAAACTGATCAGGCAGATGCTCATAAGCTTGCTTGTTTAGGACCGACGCTTAAACAAACAGACA
>NZ_KV831369.1:0-48725 GCF_001837075.1 Staphylococcus sp. HMSC063F05 | reverse complement strand
TAAAATGGAGCGGGTGATGGGAATCGAACCCACAACATCAGCTTGGAAGGCTGAGGTTTTGCCATTAAACTACACCCGCATGTAGATATAAAAATTCAATTTGGTGCGGCCGAGAGGACTTGAACCTCCACGGGATTAACTCCCACTAGGCCCTCAACCTAGCGCGTCTGCCATTCCGCCACGACCGCTGGCAAAACGCATAATTAGAATTTAATTATCGAGAACATTAACTATTGTAAATGCTTTGTTACGTTTTGTCAATAATAATTTAACTTTATATTAATAAAATTAATTAGTACTTAATATTAAGACCTCTTATTAAGACAACGATAACTATGATATATCACAACAATTACATTGTCAATGCTTTTACAAGTATAATTTAAATTTTGTTTGTAACATTATACACAAGTCAAATTATATAGCATTACATCGTAAATCATTCTACAATATTATCTTAAACTTCAATTAAAAAATACAAATATGTTCTTTTTAATTATTTTACTACCATAGCGTAAGTCAAGGATAACTAAAATTACCTTTATATGGAGAATAATAATATAAAAAAGTTACATCACCATATTCAAGTCATCGATTATTACTTTACAATTAATAAGACGCCTAATGATAAAATTCATAAGACAATAATCATCAAACATATAATTTTGTGATTATTAACATTTCAATTTTCAGTATTAAATCAAAAACTGTAAGATAATTTAATGGTTTCTCATTGATTCAAAATAAAATTACTTATCTTTTACATCTTATTTTAATAATTATTTGCCCTTACTCAGCTATTTATATATATATCTTCAAGACATATCATAGAAAAACCTGAGACATTATAAATGACTCAGGTTAAATTTATATATGATTAGTACAAGTACTCTTTTATTAATTTTAACAATTCATTTTCAAAACAAAATGATGATTTAAATTCTTTCACTTTCTTGTTTGAAGAAGTTTTAAAATACCTCCACATCGTCCACAACGCATTTTTTCAAGATTCACACGCTTTATACGAATAAATTCTTGTTCACAATAGATGCACCTATATTTATAATTAGCTCTATCTTGATAAGATTCTGTCGGAGTACAAAACCTAGGTGCTCCTACTTTGGCGCTCAAACTCTTGAATGCTTTATCACGATGTTGATATCCTTCACCAGCTAAATGAAGAAAATAATGACACAGTTCATGTTTTATGATATCAATGACTGCTTTTTCTCCAAACATTTCATACTGTTTTGGATTTATTTCTATATTATGACTACTTAATATATATCTACCGCCAGTGGTACGTAAACGTTTATTATAATATACCTCGTGCTTAAAAGCTTTGCCAAAATACTTTATCGCTATACTTTCGGTAAGGCTTTGTAATGCTAAATTATTCATTTGGGGCAACCATAGTCAATGAAACTTTGCCTTTATTTTCATCTATATCTAAAATCCAAACTTCTACAATATCTCCTACACTTATCATATCCATTGGATTTTTAACGAATTTCTTAGATAATTTTGATATGTGTACTAGTCCGTCTTGTTTAACACCGATATCTACAAATGCTCCAAAGTCAACAACATTTCTTACTGTACCATTCAACTTCATGCCTTTAGATAAATCTTCAATCGATAATACATCGGACTTCAAAATAGGTGTTTCAAATTCATCTCTTGGATCTCTATTAGGTGCAATCAATGATTGTATTATATCTTTTAATGTAGGTTCACCAATATTTAATTGAGATACAAGTGTTGAAATATTAACATTTGATAACGTGTTTTTGAGTTTAACGGAACCTATATCTTGTGCAGTTAAATCTAATTGATGAAGCATGCGATATGCAACATCGTAACTTTCAGGGTGTATTGCAGTATTATCTAAAGGTTCTTCACCATCAACAATTCTTAAAAAACCAATACTTTGCTCAAATGTTTTTGCACCTAATCGTTTAATTCTACTTATTTCTTTATGATGTTTTATAGGTCCGTTTTCTTCCTTATAATCAATAATATTTTGAGCGATAGTTGATGTAAGACCTGATACATATTGTAACAAGGATTTAGAAGCAGTATTCACATCCACACCAACTTGATTGACGGCAGTCTCTACTACAAACGTTAAGGCACTACTTAAATCTTTTTGGTTGACATCATGTTGGTACTGTCCTACTCCTATAGATTTAGGATCTATTTTAACAAGTTCGCTTAAAGGATCCTGAACTCTTCTACCAATTGAAACTGCACTTCGTTCTTCTACTTGAAAATCTGGAAATTCTTGTCTAGCAATTTCTGATGCTGAATAAACTGATGCGCCAGCTTCATTGACTATGATAAATTGAGCTTGAAGTTGATATTTTTTTATTACTTGAGCAACAAATTGTTCAGTTTCTCTACTCGCAGTACCGTTACCAATCGCTAAAAGCTCAATATTATAGTCACTTATCATCTTTACCAGCTCTTTTTCGGCTGCCTCAACTTTTGATATTGGAGGATGAGGATAAATAACACCTTTAGCAATAAAGGTACCAAATGGATTGACGACAGCAAGTTTGCACCCTGTTCTAAATGCTGGATCTACTCCAAGAATTTGTTTACCTTTCATTGGTGGTTGTAGTAATAAATTTCTAAGATTTTCACTGAATACATCTATTGCATGAGATTCTGCATTTTGTGTTAAATCTCCTCTAATTTCTCTTTCTATTGAAGGAAGAATTAATCGCTTAAGGCTATCCTGAATAGCCTCTTTAATAAACGGAGTTGCTTCATTTTGAGTTTTTATCTCAACATTTGCTATTTCTCTTTGAATACGTGTCGTGTCAAAATCAATTTTTATTGATAATACTTTTTCTTTTTCTCCTCGATTCATCGCTAAAACACGATGATTAGCAATACGTTTAATTGGTTCCTTGTAATCATAGTACATAGAAAATGTTTGTTTCTCATCTTCGGCTTTTTTCTTTTTCGAGGAAACAATTAGTCCCTGATTAAAAACATCTTTAAGTATTTTAGAGCGATATTGAGGATTATCCGAAATACGTTCAGCTATAATATCTTTAGCCCCTTCTATCGCATCTTCAATTGTAGTCACTTCATCATTTAAGAATAATTGAGCTTTATCTTCAATTTTTGTATCCAATTTTGATTGTGAAAACCAATCTGCTAAATCTTCTAATCCTTTTCTTTTAGCCTCAGTTGCACGTGTTTTCTTTTTTTGTTTATATGGACGATATAAATCTTCAACTCTTTGTAGCTTCGTCTGTGTTAATATGTCTTGCTTTAAATCAGAAGTTAATAGACCCTGTTGATCAATATTATGTATTACTTCTTCTTTACGTTTTTGAAGATTTAACATATAGTTATATTCATCATTGATTTGTTTAATTTCTACTTCATCAAGTCCACCTGTAGCTTCTTTACGATATCTTGCTATAAATGGAACCGTATTGTTTTCTTTCAGCAATTTTAAAACTGCTTTAATTTGTTTTTCCGAAAATTGATATTTACTTACAATTGTTTCAATTAAACTGTTATCCATTTGTCTTTTCTACCACGCTTTTCTTTAAAATTACTTATTTATCTTAACATAATAATTAAATTGATTTTCTAGCGATTCATTTCAATCAGAGTACCTAGTAAAAATAGAGATATAATTCAGATTGATAAAATTCATTCTAATAGTATCCAATATTTCATATAACTAATACTAATTTTAAATTTATTAAATCATGCAAATATAAATATAAGAAAACCTGAAATGAACTTATTTTAATTCATCCCAGGCTATTATAACGGATTTAATTGCCAAATCTGTTAACAACTCGTTTACTGTCTTGCAGCTTCTTGTAATTTTTTTATTGCGGTACGTTGCAAACGTGAAACATGCATTTGACTAAGACCAATTCTTTCACCAGTCTCTTTTTGGCTAAGACCTTCAATAAAAGTACATTGTATGATTTGTCTTTCTCTCTCTGACAAAATAGGTAAAATACGTTCTAATATCATACGTTTTTCCGTTAAATCATAATTATCATCTTGTTGTCCCATAATATCTAATAATGTAACTGTCGAACCATCTTTATCTGCTTCTATAGAGTGATCCACACTCAGGGCATTGTAACTCTGCCCCATCTCCATCGCTTCCAAAACTTCTTCATCTGAAACTTCTAAGCGTTGTGCGATTTCACTAATAGATGGTGAACGTTCAAGTTCATTTGTTAATTCATCACTAACTTTTTTGATTCTTGGACCAATTTCTTTAATACGTCTAGGTACATGAACACTCCATGTTTTATCTCGTAAATATCTTTTAATCTCACCAATAACTGTTGGTACTAAGAAGGCTTCAAACTTACGATCAAATGATAAATCAAATCTATTAATAGCACCTATTAGACCAACCATACCAACTTGAACTAAATCTTCATGATGTGATTGTCCCTTAGAGTACCTATAAGCTAAAGATTCAATCAGCTTACGATAATGTTTTACTAATTTATCTTGAGCTTGGCTATCTTCGTTTTCTTGATGTTGTTTAATCCATTGGTTAATTTGTTCAGGTGATACTTCACTAGCTGATTTCGACTCTTTCGCCATTATTTCGCACCTGCTCTTTTTTTATATACTTAATCATACTGATTGTTACACCAGATTCTTTATAAACAGTAACTTCATCCATTAAAGACTCAATTAAAAATAATCCTAGACCACCTTCACGTAGAAAATCAATATTTTCATTATCATTATATGGACCTAAATGTGATTTTGTGGCTTCATAATCAAAACTTTCACCTTGGTCTGAAATAACGATTTTAATTCTATCATCAAATATTTCAAAACAAAGATTAATCATGCCTATTTCAGAATTTTTTTTATATGCATGTTTAACCGCATTTGTCACCGCTTCACTCACTGCTATTTTAGAATCCTCTATATCATCGTAAGATGCGCCAGCTCTTGAAAATACCCCTGAAAGCGTCAAACGTATTAAACTTACGTATTCTGCAGAAGCTGGCAACCGCATTTCAATATAATCTTGTGTAGATTGCATGTTATTCTACCTCCGTTCCTTCATTAACATGCATTAAATCTTTTAAACCTGTAATATCAAACAATCTACCTATCCGCTCTGAAACACCTAAGATATAGAGATTTTTATCATTTTGATTTAATGCTTTTAGCGTGCCTACGAATAAACCGAGGCCTGTTGAATCCATATAGCTCACATTAGCTAAGTTAACGTGAACATCATGTGTGCCTTCTTGTCTCATTGGTACTAGTACCTCTTCTAATTCAGGTACAGTATATACGTCCAATTCTCCACCAACTTTAACCTCATAAAAATCATCATGAGTTATTGTTTCAATATTTAGATTCATTTAATACACTCCTAGTTTTTATCAAATGTGTTTATCCTACATATGTACTCAAAATCACCTATACCCTACATGAATTAACTTTAATCTATATTTTATAAATTAGTTTACTCTTTTTATAATTAAAATAGTCATATCATCTTTTCTCGCAGGATTTTGTAATTTTAAAATCGCTTCGTAAATAATTTGAACTATATCCTGTGGATGCATATGCTTATATTTTTGAATTAAGTCTAACAACTTATCTTTATCAATAAAATTACCCTCTACATCTCGTGCCTCTGTAACACCATCAGTAAAAATTATGATTAAATCATCAAGGTAAATAGGGATTTCCTGTTGGCTATAACGTGTTTTGGGACTCACACCTAGAACTCTTCCTCGCACACCAATTTCCTCAAACGCTTCAGTTTCTGCGCGATATATATAGCCAGGTTCATGCCCAGCTGAGCTACAGTAAAGAAGATGATTCATCTCTTCATACAGTCCATAAAACATTGTGACAAACATATTTTGGTTAACGTTCTTTTCAACAACACGGTTCAAACGCTTCAAACCATCACTAGGTAGTTGTGAATGTCCATAAGCATCCATGCCAAATTTTATCATACTCATAGCTAAAGCTGCTGGTATGCCTGAACCTATAACGTCTGCCACAGCAAAACTCATTGTGCCATCTTTATGGTCAATAAGATTAAAATAATCACCACTTACTTTTTGTGCAGCAACAGATATCACTCCTATTTGAATGCTATCAAATTGTGGAATATCAGCTTTCAGCATAGTTTGTTGAAGTCTTGAGGCTAAATCCATTTCTTTATCGTGGACTTGAAGCTTATTAACAAGTCTTTGGTAATCTCGGTAACTATATCCAAATCCTTTAACGACTTCTTGTAACACATCGAGTGTTTCTAATATATCTTCTTCAGTTAAATCTAATGTATTAATATAATCTTTATGTATCTCAACTATATCTTCAGGTAAAACATCTTTCTTTATAACTTCATTTGTGAATGCTTCACATTTCTTAATTAATAATGTTTTATTGTTAGTTATTAAACTTTCTTTAACAAGGGCTTTATAACTTTTTGTGAATTCTTCCACGAAATGCGCCTCCTTACTTCCACTTCAATATCCCATCATTTTTATAACAATATGAAACCTTTATTTACTTTCTGCAAATAGCATAATTTTTGGTGTTAAAACTTTGTTGATAGCTAAAAAAAGACTTTAGGGATGGATAACCTAAAGCCTTAAAAACTCAAGACATCCTTTTATAATAAATACATTTTCATAATAACTATAGTGATACGTCTTAAATCAAATATAAATAGACATATCGACAACTATACAAGTGTTTAAATATCCTAATATTACTTAAACACTTAATTATTATAAAGTTATTGCCTTTTATTTCAATATTTTTTTATGTTTACTGCATATAATTATTTAAGATTTATGATGATCAAAGTTATTTAATCCCAAACTAATATCTAAGGCATTATCAACCTCTATCATTTTACTCTCTGATAAAAATGTTAATTTTTCTTTTAAACGCTTTTTATCTAGTGTTCTAATTTGTTCAAGAAGAATAACTGAATCTTTGTCTAATTTATACTTTTTCTTTTCAATTTCTACGTGGGTTGGTATTTTCGCTTTATTAATCCTACCAGTAATCGCAGCTACAATTACAGTTGGACTATATTTATTACCAGTATCATTTTGAATGATAACTACAGGTCTTACTCCCCCTTGTTCAGACCCTTGAACTGGTGATAAATCCGCTAAATAAACATCTCCTCTTCTAATCATTCATTCTTTGAATTAGATATTAAATGTGATTCATTGCAATCACAAGCTTCACACTCTATCGGAAAAGCTTCTGTTGCTAGGGAGAGGTTTAAATCGGCCATTTGTGCATAACCTTCTTTTAAAGATTGTTCAAGACTGTGGTTTCTATTTTGATTAAAAGATAACATGAAAAGAACCTCCATCTGATTCCAAAAGTTGTTATATTAGCATCAATTTAGTTTTATAATAACAAATTTCCTAATCAGTGACTATACTATTTTAACAATTCGTTAGTAACCTCTTCATTATTATCATAATAATATATTCTTGGAAGACGTCTTGATAAATTACATAATACTTCGTAGTTAATTGTACCTTGTTTATTTGCTACGGCTTCAGCTGATTGTGGTGAATCAACGTGATTATCCATAAGTATTACTTTTTCACCCGTTTTTACATGAGAAGGAACCTTAACTATCAATTGGTCCATACAAATACGTCCAATGACTTCACATTGACTCCCGTTAACATTGACGAACGCACCTTGCATCGATCTTAAATATCCGTCGGCATACCCAATAGGTAAAATTGCAATTGTCATTTCTTCATCAGCAATATATGTACGTCCATAACTAACAGTTTCACCAGCTTTAAGTGTTTTAACTTGAACGGTTTCTGATACTAACTGCGCACTTGGTCTTAAATGAACTTTTACATTATCTTTAACATATTCTGAAGGATAGTATCCATAAAGAGAGATTCCTAATCTTATTGCATTACAAAATTGACCATCCATGAGTAGTGATCCAGCAGAATTTTGACAATGAATATAGATTGGTTTCTCAACTTGATTAACCATCTCTTTGAACAAAGTATATTGTTCATTCATAGAATTTCCAGGTTCATCTGCACTCGCAAAATGTGTGAAAACTCCTTCAAAAACTAAATGATCTCTTTTATTAATTAAATCAACCACTTCTTTATATTCATCTATATCTTTCATTCCAATTCGGCCCATACCAGTATCTAATTTTACATGTAGCCATAAATTTTTTTGGTTATCATCAGGAATTTGCTTGATAGTTTCCTTCAACCATGCTTTAGAAGGTACTGTTAAAGCAACACGATGCTGTATAGCCTTCTCAATGTCTTCTGTTGGAACAACACCTAAAACTAATAATTTAGCATCAACTCCATGCATTCTTAATTCTATTGCTTCATCAAGTGTAGCCACCGCAAAAAATGTTGCACCATGACGCATTAAATGTTGTGCTATTTTCACACTTCCTAATCCATATCCATTGGCTTTAATGACTGAAATGACAGTCTTATTAGCGTGTAATTGATTGAAATTTTGATAATTTGCTAAAATTGCATCTAAATTCACATTTAAATATGTTGCTCTATAAAACTTCTCTGACATATATATGTCCTCCTTGAAACTACTTACTTCATCTTATTCTGATGATTAAAAATACTATTCAATTTTCATTCGTTTTTTTCAAGAATAACTTGACTCATAGCATAATTCTCCGTATGTGTAATACTCACATGTGTATAAAAACCAGGATAGTCAATACATGGTTTACCTAGAGCGTCGTTGTAACAGTTAATATCCTGAAACGATACTGATTTCCCCAACCCAGTACCTAAGGCCTTACTAAATGCTTCTTTCACAGTAAAGCGTCCAGCTAAAAATTCTAATCTACGTTGCTCGTTTGTATATTGATTTAATTTGTCTCTTTCCTCTATAGTAAGTATTCTTTCAATAAATTTTGTTTGATTCTGAAGATTTTTAATTCGTTCAATTTCTATTAAATCTATACCTATTCCATAAATCACTTGTATCGCCTCTTTAGTATATCACCAATAATCTTTTATCAAGTCTTTTATATATCATCGTTTAATTTTTCTAATGAAGTTACATTTGTCGTTATTGATTTTTGTTGTTTAATTTGTTTTTTCAATCTTTGTGCTTCTTGAATATCTATCAATGCTATTTCAGAATTTCCCCCAGCAGTTGATAATGACAGCGAAGCGAGTTGGAACTTTCTCATGATAAATCCCTCAACTATATCTATATTTTGTATTCTAAAGTAAGGGATGACGTGCACATCTATAAAAATGATACCTTCTCTAATATGTATTTCTTTATCATCTAAAAAATATCTAAGATGTTTAAATTTAAACCAAGGCACTATAATCATAAATAAAATACAAACTATTGTAGTTAAAATTATTACTCCAATTATTAAATTTTTAGTATCAATAAAATGGAATTTTAATTCATTAAGCAATATTAAAATAGACAATGCTATCACAAGTAAAAGTGTCCAAAAAGCACCACTAATTCTCATTACTTTAATACCGTTTTGATGCATATATTTATAAGACTTCATGAGTATCACCTTTCATGTACCAATTTTTGAGTTTAAGAACATTATCTACTTCACTAAACTTCAAACCAATGTTTTGCTGACTACTACCCTTAGCAATAACAAATTGAAAATTTGCGAGTTGACTTCTTTCAAGAAAGGGATGTTGGCTAATAGCCATTCCTAAAACTTTTTCTTTTTTAACATAAAATCTCTTAATATTTAATATAGACGCTTTTTGGACAACTAGCTCTGATTCGCTAAAAGCAAAACCACTAAAACGTGTATAAAGTATAGCGTAAACAAAAAATAATAAGATTGGTAATAAAGCTATGATTAAAGACCATAAAGACCACATATACCATCCAATAATGCCCATACCAATAATACATAAGGAAGGAATTAGAAAGTGACGATGAAATCCTTTTAAAGGCATGCCAATTTTAGCATGATTAAATGTCATCTCAGGAACCAAAGGCCTAATCACTTTATATGCCTCTTTTCTTGGAATAAACGGTAAAATCATAATTCTTCCATCATTATCAGTGGGTTCCCCTTCAGTAGTATCTATATCACTTGTAATATAGAAATGTATAGATGTATAACCAAATAATTTTCGTATAAAAGATTGATGTTCAAGTACACCTTGCAGTCGGTCAGTTGGTACAGTGATATTTTTCTTTGTAAATAATCCATATTGAATTTTAAGTTGATGATTATCTTGAATAACTTGATATCCATAAAACTTTATTAAGTACATGATAGTTCCGATTATATAACTTAATAATAACACTAGTATGACAATAAAAATGACAATGAAATATATCGTTTTAAATACCGAAGATATTTCTTCACCAAATTTATCCCATGGAATAACACTTGAGAGACTGCCAATAATAGGAGATAGTGTCACAAAAGCAAGTGCTATAGCTCCACTTGTCATAGACATAAATAATAGTTGTTTAAAAGGCATTTTAAATATTGCATATTGGGGTTTGGCATGTTGTTGATATGTCTGAGTATGATTCTCATCATTTAACTCTTTAGCTTCTTGATTTACCTGGTTATTCATGCGTTCTTGAATAGATCGCAATTCTTGTTCAATAACTTCACTTTGCTTTTTGGAAATTGTCCCTAATTCTATGCCATCACTTGGTGTTTTAATGATGAGTTCAACGCCGCCAACAATTTGATTAATCAAACCTTGAGACGTATCTGCAGATTGTATGCGACTAATATTTAGTTCTTTTCGTTCCTTATTAAAAACACCAGTAGTTAAAATAAAATGATCCTCTTCAATCCAATATCGTGTATTATAAACCTTAATAATATTATGAATGAAACCGATAGAAAATATCAAAGTCATTATACCTGGAATAATATAAGACGAAAAATCATCATATTTAAAATCTTTTATATTAAATAAAAAGATGATAATTACAATGAAATTTGATTTAATCACACTAATCAAGCCATCAATATAAGAAATTGGATGTAGCTTTTGCGGACTATACATCGTCATTTGCACCTCTCAATCTCAATAGTATTTGTTGTTGAATATTTTGTGCTTCTTTCTCAGATATTATTGGAAATGAGATTGTATGACCTGCAGTAAATAAAGTTATGGAATTAAGATTTAATTTTTTTGATAACGGATTAGTTCCAATATCGATAAATTGTATTCTCTCTATTTTACTTAATTCTTCTTTCCTAAAAATAAATAATCTTTTTAATATGACAAAATCTTCGTGAATTTTATAATAATGATATCTATATTTAATTAGTGGAGATATACAAGTGTTTAAAATCGATAACAAACCTAGCCCAAGAAAGATGTAGGATGTAAAAGGCCACCAATGATTTAAATAGCTAAAATACAAAAGTAAACTAAGTATAACAAGCAAAATAAATAAACCTATGCAACTAGTTATGTAATAGTACTTTAGCGCTTGGATTGGGCTTCTATGAAACGTACTATCATTTTTCATAAATGTACTCCTTTTCAAGATTTACCCACATTATAGCATAGTGATAATAAAGTCTAAAAAATAACAGCGACCTATATTTTCAATGTATTATTTATTAAAAAAATTATTCACATGCAAAAATGGAAAAATTCATATCGACGGGTCACACTACTATATAATAAGTTTTATGCTCAATACATATTTACTTTTTAATCTGTATAAATAAAAAATGCCTGAGACAAAAAATTATCTCAGGCTAGTTAATTAATTTATTTTTGGTGATCAGCAAATGTGCGACCTTTTAGTGATTGATTACCACTTTTTTGTTGCTTATCTCTACGGTCAAATTTCTTTTGGTTTTTCTTTTTGCTTGATTGACCTTTAGACCCTTTTGATCGTCTATTTTTATTATCAAACTTACCATTACCACGTTTATGATTACTTCTTCTAGAACCGCCTTTATTACTGCGATTTTTACGTGCTAATGGTTTTTCAAAAGTTAATTGTACTTCCACTTCATCATTAGCTTCTACAAGTTCTTGAAGTAAAGAGGCTACTAATTCTGTACTATCATATTCTTTAAGTAATTCACTTGATATTCTTTGTAAACGTGGCTCATTTTCTCTTGACATCCAGTTTTGAACTCTATCTTTAATATCATCTTCACGCGCTTTAAGCACCTCTTTACGATGTGGAGGTCTTAATGCTTTCATTCGACGATTATTGACATCTTCAATTTGTCGAATATAATCCATCTCAATTGGATTTACAAAAGTAACTGCAATACCTTCTTTTCCTGCTCGACCAGTACGTCCAATACGGTGCGTATAACTTTCTGTATCTTGAGGGATATCAAAATTATAAACATGACTCACACCAGAAATATCAAGACCACGTGCAGCCACATCTGTAGCAACTAAAATATCTATTTGATCGTTCTTAAATTTCTTCAATACTTCTAAACGTTTTGCTTGGGTAATATCCCCATGTAAACCTTCTGCTTTGTATCCTTTAGATAATAGCGCGCTTGTTAATTCATCTACGCGACGCTTAGTACGACCAAAGACAATCGCCAATTCAGGCTGATGAACATCTAAAAAGTTTGTAAATGTATCAAATTTCTCTAATTCTTTAACGATTGTATAATATTCATCAATTTGAGGATCTGACATTTCATTATTCATTGTCTTAATTATTTTAGGAGCTTTCATAAACTGCTGTACCAATTCTTGGATTGCTTTTGGCATCGTAGCAGAAAATAGCATAGTTTGACGTTGTTCAGCTGGAATTTTATCCATAATAAATCTCATATCATCGATGAATCCCATATTCATCATTTCATCTGCTTCATCTAAAATAAGCGTGTGAATTCCTTGAGTTTTAAGTGTACGACGATTAAGATGATCAATAACTCTTCCCGGCGTACCTACTACAATTTGAGGGCCTCTTTTTAATGCTTTAATCTGTCTTTCAATAGGCATACCACCAAAGACTGTAACAACTTGTACTTTTTGACCTTTACTGAACTCTCTTAATTGCTCAGCTACTTGCATAGCAAGCTCTCTCGTTGGCGCAAGAATTAATGATTGAACACCCTGTTGGCCTACAACTTTCTCAATTAAAGGTATACCAAACGCCCCTGTTTTCCCAGTACCAGTTTGGGCTTGTCCAAGGATGTCATCTCCTTCTAACGCGTAAGGGATGCTATCTTTTTGGATAGGTGTCGGTTCTTTAAATCCCATTGCTTCTAATGTTTGAACCGTTTTATCCGAAATCCCTAGTTCTTTAAAATTTTGCAAAATAATTCTCCTTTTACGTGTATATTTCTTAATATGCTTTTTTACATATATGTTCACTTATGTTTTATCAACTTCTATATAGTACCACCTTAAAAATATTATAGCAATAAAGCAATTTCACACATTTACTGTTTTCAATGTGATTCATCAAACTATTTAACTTTCAAAAAGGTCGTGCAATATGTAATGTAAGCGTTTTTTTCATAATTCACCAAAAAATAAAAGCATGCGATGAAAGTAACATCCTAATTAATTTACAGATGCTCTTTCATTGCATGCTTTGAAATTAGATTTTATATTACAACAATGCGTCAACAACTTCCTCAAGTTTCATACCTCGTGAACCTTTAACTAAGACTTTGTCCTCAGGTTTAACTTGAGATATTAGCGTCTGAATTAACTGTTCTTTATTATCAAAGTATTTTGCTTCTTTAACAAAAATTTTACCACTATCATGGATATAACTAGCTTCTTTACCAAATGTATATAAAACATCAATATTTTTATCTTTCAAATATTCACCAACTTGTTTGTGCATCAATTGACTATTAGGTCCTAATTCAAGTACATCTGCTAATATTAAAATTTTTCGACCTTTCATGCCACTTAATGTATCAATGGCAGCTTTCATACTCGTTGGACTTGCGTTATATGCGTCATTAATTACTGTTACATTATTTGATGATTCATGTCTTTCCATTCTCATAGCGGTTAATTGCACATTGTGAATATTATTTTGAATTATTGTTTCATTTAGGCCTAATTCATGTCCAATAGCAATTGCAATAGCAGCATTTTTCATATTATGCGTGCCCAAAATTGGTAAATGATAATGTTCTTTTTGATTGATAGTAAAATGAATACCTTCGTTTTTTACATCGTTCATATGACAAGTATATGTACTGTCTGAATTTAACCCAATGCTTATTAATTTCGCATTTTTAACTTGATTAACATGAGGTTTTAATAAAGGTTCATCTCCGTCATAAATAAATATACCATTTGTTTTGAGACCAGTTGTTATTTCAAATTTAGCTTTTGCAATGCCTTCTCGCGATCCTAAATCTTGCATATGTGATTCGCCAATGTTTGTGATGACCGCTATATCAGGTTGTGCGATATGAGATAACAACTCTATTTGATGAAAACCTGACATCCCCATTTCTAGAATAGAAATTTCTGTGTCTTCATCAAGTTCTAGTAAAGTCAACGGCATTCCAATTTCATTATTATAATTTCCTTGTGTTTTCTTAACTTTAAATTCAGTTGATAATACACTTTCAATCATGTCTTTTGTTGTTGTTTTTCCATTAGAACCAGTAACCGCTATCACCTTAGGATTTACATGATTTAGATATGCTTTTGCCAATTGCTGTAAGGCTATTAAAGTATCTTCTACCCAAATAATAGGACCTTGGTTCCCTTCAGAATGTTTATTCTCTTTTTCACTAAAAACAGCTCCAGCACCATCGTTCAAAGCTTGTGTGATAAAACGATGGCCATCAACATTCTCACCTTTAAAAGGTATAAATAACGCCCCTTCATTGATTTTTCGTGAATCAATTGAAACGCCATTTATTGTTTTTTTTAAATGTTTTTCATCAATTTCACAATCTATCCAGTTTTTAATTTGCTCTAATGTTACGTTTATCATAACTAAAACCTCTAATAATCAATTTTATATTTATTTTTCTTTTTATCTTCATAACGTTCTTTAGCCAAATCAATCAATTTAGCAATTAAATCAGGGTAAGATAAGCCCATATTTTTCCATAAGTTTGGATACATACTATATGCAGTAAATCCTGGCATGGCATTTGTTTCATTGATATAAATTTGATTATCATCAGTAACAAAGAAATCTGCACGAACTAATCCCGAACAATCAGTAGCTTTAAAGGCCTCTAATGCCATGTTTCTTAATGTCATTTGAACATCTTGATCTAAATCTGCTGGAATATCTAATCTAATCTTACCGTCTTTATACTTTGATTTATAATCATAAAACGCTACATCCTTAACAACCTCACCAGGCCATGTCGTTTCAGGATAATCGTTACCTAAGACAGCTACTTCGATCTCTCTAGCATTAATCCCTTGTTCAATGACAAGTTTACGATCAAATTGGAATGCTTCAGTTATCCCAGATTTTAATTCTTCTTCATTGTTACATTTACTTATACCAACACTTGAACCGAGATTAGCAGGTTTTACAAATACCGGATATGTTAACTTATCATTAACTAATTTAATGATATTATTTTCATATTTTTCATACTCACTTCTTAAAAAGCTAATATAAGGTAATTGAGGTAAACCTCTATGCTCAAATAATTGTTTCATCACAAGTTTATCCATTGAGCTTGAAGCAGCTAACACACCATTACCTACATATGGTATATCAAGTACTTCAAAAAGACCTTGGATAGTTCCATCTTCTCCATTTGGACCATGCAATAATGGGAATACTGCATCATATGATTTTCCTAAACTACCTTTACTGAGTAACTGTGAGATTTCTCCAGTCTCTACATCGTTAATGACGAGTTCATCAGTATTTTTTATTTCTTGTGTAATATTATCTTTTTTCTTCCATTCACCATCGTTTGTTATATAAATGATATCAACTTGATATCGTTCTTTATCAATTGCGTTTAAAACATTTTGTGCAGTTAAAATTGAAACATCGTGTTCTGCACTTTTACCTCCAAAAACGATACAAATATTTTCTTTTGTCATTTCGTTTTCCTCCATTACAATTACAGTTCTTTTAGCCTTTTTCTTTAACGTAATTGTTTAATTGATCTTTTTATTTACTACTTTAAGTACATAACGGCTTCTGAAACTTAATATTATCATATTTTTAAATTCAATTGCATTTGATAATCTAAATATAGAACTAAATTTTAATGACAATTTGCGCTAATATACATATTTTTATTATGACTATTACATATTAAAAGTTAATAAGGTGCTATCATTCTGTGATATTCTAGCAAATTTAAAAGAAGTCATGTAAAATTAATATATATTTGATTAGAAAATATGAATGAATACAGATGATTAAAATATTGTAAAAGTATCTACAGAAATTTTGAAAAGTGATCCATATACATAAAGGAGTAAGCAATGAATTATTCTTCTCGTCAACAACCTAAACGTAACTGGTTACGTAAAGTAGACTGGATACTCGTACTAGTTATATCACTATTAGCACTAACAAGTGTTATTTTAATCAGTTCCGCTATGGGTGGCGGACAATATAGTGCAAATTTCAGTATTAGACAAATTATTTATTATATTTTCGGAGCTATTATTGCATTTTTAATTATGATAATTTCACCGAAAAAAATTAAAAATAATACTTATATTTTATACAGTATATTTTGCGTTCTATTAATAGGGTTACTTATTTTACCTGAAACTTCAATCACCCCAATTATTAATGGTGCTAAAAGTTGGTACAGTTTCGGTCCTATAAGCATCCAACCTTCCGAATTCATGAAAATTATACTTATACTTGCTTTGGCTAAAACGATATCTAAACATAACCAATTTACATTTAATAAGTCTTTTCAGTCTGATTTAATGTTATTTTTTAAAATTTTAGGTGTATCCATTATACCTATGGCATTAATTCTATTGCAAAATGACCTAGGTACTACTTTGGTGTTATGTGCAATTATAGCTGGCGTCATGTTAGTAAGTGGAATAACATGGAGGATATTAGCCCCTCTTTTTATTGTTGCATTTGTAAGTGGTTCTAGTATTATATTAGCTATCATTTATAAACCATCCTTAATAGAAAACCTATTAGGAATAAAAATGTATCAAATGGGACGTATCAATTCTTGGTTAGATCCCTATTCATACAGTAGTGGAGATGGATATCACTTAACAGAATCTTTAAAAGCTATTGGTTCAGGTCAATTATTAGGTAAAGGTTATAACCATGGCGAAGTTTATATTCCTGAGAATCATACCGACTTTATTTTTTCAGTGATTGGAGAAGAAATGGGCTTTATAGGTTCAGTATTATTGATATTACTTTTCTTATTCTTAATATTTCACCTTATACGGTTAGCTAGTAAAATTGATAGTCAGTTTAACAAAGTATTTATCATAGGATATGTATCGTTGATTGTTTTTCACGTGTTACAAAATATCGGCATGACGGTTCAATTATTACCGATTACAGGTATACCACTTCCGTTTATTAGTTACGGTGGAAGTTCTTTATGGAGTTTAATGACTGGTATAGGAGTAGTTCTTTCAATTTATTATCATGAACCCCAAAGATATGAAATAACCACATTATCTAAAAAATCTAATACAATTTAACCTGTATAAAATAAGAGACACTATTCACGATGAACAGTGTCTCTCTTTATATATTAATTTAGATAATCAATACATAAAATATTATATTATCATGCAAATTATTTTAATTCATGACTTACTTGATTAGATGTAGGCAAAGTATTAATAATATCTAAACGAGACTTAGTTTTCTTAATATTCACACCCAATGATGATAATAATTTGACTACATTTTGAATCTTATCTTGATTCTTCACAATTATCACCTCGTTAGAAATAGCTTTATTTCAATAATACCCTAATTACTTCTACTTTACTACATCATTCTAAAAATATTTTTAAATATTTCTAAAAGCTATAATAATTCAAACGAAAAATGAATTAAGCGCAATTATTTAATTATAAAATACGAAATCCGTAATCGTAAATTTCTTTTTCAATGTTATTTAAATTTGCAGGAGTGTCAAATTCTACTCGAATCTCATTCATTTGGTAATCGATATCCACACTATTGATGCCTATCATCTTAGATAAATGATCTTTGAGCTGTTTAGCTTGTTCAGTTGTTTTAATACCTGAAACATTTATCAATCCTTTTTTCAATTTCATACCCTCTTAATCTTTTATTAATTTTTGGAATGTCACGAGCAATTCATCCATTGCTTCTTCTTGCGCACCGTCGTTTATTTTTTCCATAATACAACCTTTCATGTGATGGTCTAGTAATTTAGTAGCTACACTATTCAATGCTGAACGTGTTGCTCTAATTTGAGTTAGTACATCATCACAGTAAACGTCATCATCAATCATACGATTTATTGCTCTTACTTGACCTTCTATTCTATTTAATCTTGATTTTAAATTTGTTTTTATTTGCTCTGAGTGATGTGCACTCTCCATGTCTGCCATAAAGTCACCTCTGTTCATATTATATCGTATTATTCATAAATTCACTCGTCAATGATTCAGGTAATTAAATATTATCTAACCATGATAATCGTATTTCTTCATGCTATAATTATATTTAAAAATCACTGAAATGAAAACTGAGTGAGAATAAACAATCATAAAGGAGGTAACCTATGATAGAAGTCTTTACTATGGCACTTCATCAATCTAATATTATAATTAATATTTTATTAGTTAGTGCCTTTTTATTAAATTTAGTTTTTGCATTCATTATTATTTTCATGGAGAGGCGTACAGCAAATTCTATATGGGCGTGGTTATTGGTTTTAGTTTTTCTACCTTTAGTAGGATTCATATTGTATTTATTATTAGGTCGCCAAATACAGAGAGAACATATATTTAAACTCGCCAAAGAGGATAAAGTTGGTCTTGAAATGATTGTTGACGAGCAATTAGAGGCATTGAAAAAGCAAGACTTTTCTAAGGGTAATCATCAAATTGTTAAATTTAAAGAAATGGTACAAATGTTACTTTATAATAATGCTGCTTTTTTAACAACTGATAATGATCTAACAATTTATACAGATGGTCATCAGAAGTTCGATGATTTAATTAATGATATTAGACACGCACAATCATATATTCACATCCAATACTACATTATTCATAGTGATAATCTCGGAAAGCAATTGTTACATGAATTAGAAAAAAAAGCTGAAGAAGGTATAGAAGTTAAAATGCTATACGATGATATGGGCTCAAGAGATTTACGAAAGAAAGATCTAAAAAAGTTTCGTCAAAAAGGCGGTCACGCTGAATCTTTCTTTCCATCAAAATTACCACTTATTAATTTAAGAATGAATAATAGAAACCACAGAAAAATAGTAGTCATTGACGGTACGATTGGATATGTTGGTGGTTTTAATGTAGGAGATGAATATATAGGTAAATCTAAGAAATTTGGTTATTGGAGGGACACACACTTACGTATTAAAGGTGACGCGGTAAATGCCCTTCAACTTAGATTCATCTTAGATTGGAACTCACAATCAACTCGTGACAATTTAACTTATGAATCTCGATATTTTCCTGATGTTGACTCTGGTGGTACGATAGGCATACAAATTGCTTCAAGTGGGCCTGATGAAGATTGGGAACAAATTAAATATGGTTATTTAAAAATGATTTCATCAGCCAAAGAATCTATATACATTCAATCACCATACTTCATTCCCGATCAAGCTTTTTTAGATTCGATTAAAATTGCAGCGCTTGGTGGTGTGGATGTTAACATCATGGTTCCTAACAAACGTGATCATCCCTTTGTTTATTGGGCTACGCTTAAAAACGTAGCGTCTTTACTTGAAGCTGGCGTTAATGTCTATCATTATGATAATGGTTTTCTACATTCAAAAACACTTGTCATTGATGATGAGGTAGCAAGTGTAGGAACTGCCAATATGGATAATCGAAGCTTTACATTAAACTTTGAGGTCAATGCTTTTATTTATGATGAAGGCGTAGCACGATCATTAAAACAAGCTTTCATTAATGATATGAAATTATCTAACAAGCTCACTTCTGAAGAATATGCTAAACGAAATCTGCTAGTTAAATTCAAAGAAGGGATTTCACAACTACTTTCTCCAATTTTATAATAATTTGCAAGAAGTGAACGCTTAACGAAAGGTTCACTTCTTCATTTATATCTTCTTTAATGTAATAGGATAAGTAGTTTCATTAATTAAACCATTATAAAGGATGTCAAAGATACTATTAAATACTAAATGTAAAAAATTAAATACTTTGCTACTTTTAAATTAAGTAAGGAGTCTATCTATGAACTCAAGAATGAAGATTAAAAAAGCTTATGAGTATATGAAAAGTTTCCATCAACATGATACAACTGGACATGATATTGCACATGTGGAACGTGTCTATAACAACGCTTGTTATATCGCTAAACGAGAAAATATAACAGATACACTTGTTATAGAACTATCATCTTTATTGCATGATACTGTTGATAGTAAATTAACTGATGAAATTTTAGCATATGATCAGCTTAAACAGTTCTTATCTACCCTAGATTTAAGCAGTGAAATATCACAACAAGTTCTCTATATTATTAAACATATGAGTTATCGAGCTGGTAAAAATAATCACGTTAAACTTTCAATAGATGGTGAAATCGTTAGAGATGCTGATCGCCTAGATGCAATAGGAGCAATCGGCATTGCGAGAACATTCCAGTTTTCAGGACACTTTGGTGAACCTATGTGGACTGAAACGAAGCTTTCAAATGAAGAGTTACATACGTCTCTCGTTGAAGAATTAGACAATTCAGCAATAAAACATTTTTATGAAAAATTATTTAAATTAAAAGATTTAATGCACACTCCTACTGCAAAAAAACTTGCTGAAGAAAGACATCAATTTATGATTCAATATCTCAAACAATTTATGTCAGAGTGGAATTTTAATAAAGAGTAAATTCAAATAAAAGATATATTGTTAACTCATGTTTTAACCAAAGTCCATTAGCATCTACCACAAAAAATACCTGAGACAACGATTGATGTCTCAGGTTATTGTTTATTATTTTTTATTCTTTTTTGATACTACTTGAGTATTTTTCCCTTTTTTCTTTGAATATGGATTATGTTCTCTTTCATACTTTTCAATAAAAGGTTGAACTTCTTTTTTAGCAAGTTTAGAGTAATAAATATTAGCAAAATGCGTTTGAATTACTAAGAATAATGCACTGACAGACCAATATAAACCTAAAGCTGATGATGCTTGTAAAGAAATCCAAATAATCATTATTGGAGAAATAACCATCATCATATAGCCCATCTGACGTTGCTCTTGAGGCATCGTTTTGCTTGAAACTACAGCTTGAATAAAGTATAGCACACCGGCAATAACTGTAATCCAAATATCAGGCTTAGTTAAATTGAACCATAAGAAATGCGGATGTTCAGATAAACCATTTACAAGCTTATCTTTTAATACAAAGTATAATCCCATAATAATTGGCATTTGAATAAGTATAGGTAAACATCCTAACATGCTCTTCATAGGGTTCATATCATATTTTTTATAAACTTCCATAAGTTCTTGGTTTGCAGCCATTTTTTCTTCTTGTGTTCGCGCACGTTTAACCTTTTCTTGAATGCCATCTACTTCAGGTTTAGCCACTTTCATTTTCTCACGCATCATGTGACTATTTTTATAGTTAGATAACATAAATGGTAACAAGATTAAACGAATGAAAAGAACTAATACAATAATTGCTAGTCCAAAATTATTATGAAAAACATCATTTCCTAACCACTGTAAGAGATGTTTCATAGGTTGAACAAAAGTATTAAAGAAGAATCCATCTTGCTTCTCAGGTGTAGAGTAATCACAACCTGCTAGAAAAATCATTATTCCCAAAAACAAAGGTAGTAACGCTTTTTTCTTCATTTTTCCACCTCTAATGTTATATTCACATAGAGTATATTTTATCATACTAATTCAATAGTAGAAAACAAAAAGTAGAAAAAATAGAGATTTAGGTGAAATATCTTAAGAAATATTTAACCGTTTTGTCTATATTGGTACTACGTGTAATAGCTGAGATGACAGAAATACCATCTGCACCTTCGTCAACAATAGGCTGCACGTTAGTTTCATTTATACCTCCAATGGCAACTATAGGAAAATCATGAATATATAATCTTAATTGAGATATCATAGATGGACCAACAGGTTTACTAGCGTCATCTTTTGATGATGTTGTATACATTGGACCTACTCCAATGTAATCAACTTTAGACAAATCAGATTGTTGATACTCTTTCAAATTCCCAACACTTAAACCTATAATCTTATTTTTAAATTGGCTTGCAAATTGTTGAATTTCCATATCATCTTGACCTACATGAATGCCATCAGCATTAATCTCTTGGGCTAATTGAACATCATCATTAACTATCATAGGTACGTGATATGAGTGACATAATTGTTTAAGTTTTAAGGCTAACTGTTTTTTCTTTTCCCCTTTTAGTGCATTCGGACCTTTTTCACGAAATTGATATAGCGTGATTCCAGCTTCTAATGCCTCTTTGAGAACTTGCTCAATTGATTTATTTTTAGGTATATCTTGTGTTCCGCAAATAAAATAGACTGATAATTGTTTTGAATCAAACATCATATTCATATCTCTACCTTTTTGACTTGATTTTTATAAGTAATGTCATTCATCTGATAAAGTTGATCTAGCAGTTCAGATAGAAAAGTACTAGGTCCATTTACATGAGGCGCTTGTTCAGCAAATTCTGCCGCGATGTTGTAGACACTTACCGCTTCAACTAATAAATCAATTGAAGGTTGAGTATTTCTAAACAAGAAACTTGCTAATACACCACCTAACAAGCATCCAGCCCCCGTGATTTTAGTAAGAAGCGGAGAACCATTAGATAATTTAATTATTTTCTCATTTTTTGCAATAATATCATCTTTTCCAGTAATGACAATAGCAGTATTTAAAGTATTAGCCGCTTTTTTTGCAATATTTACTGAATCTAATTCGCTGTCACTGTCAGTACCTTTCATAGTTGTATTAAAATCTATTAATGTCAATATTTCTGAAGCATTGCCTTTTATTACTGTGACATTAACTTCACCAAGAAAACGTTGACAAAAATTTTTACGATATGTAGAAGCACCAACTGCCACTGGATCAAAAACTATTGGTGTACCTTGCTGATTAGCAATTTTACCTATTTTGATAATGTCTTCTTCATTTTCACGTGTGAGTGTACCGATGTTAATTAAAAGCGCACTAGCCATTCGAGTAAAATCTTCAGCTTCTTCTGGTGCCTCACTCATTGCGGGACTAGCACCTAAACTTAGTAAACCATTCGCAGTAAAGTTTTTCACAACATCATTGGTATAGCAAATTACGAGTGGATTTTCTGAACGTAATCGTTCTAAATTATTCATCATCTAAACCTACTTTCTTCATATAAGCAAAATGATTTACAGGTCCTCTCCCCTTGCCAATTTCTGGGGTATGTTCAATACTTAATGAAATAAACTCTTTTGCTTTTTTAACTGCATCTTTTATGGAACGACCTTTAGCTAATTCTGCTGTAATAACTGCTGAAAAAGTACAACCAGTTCCATGAGTATGTTTAGTATCAAAGCGTTTGTTCTCAAAGGTATACGTTTCATTCTTAGTAAAAAGAAAATCTTTAGCATTATTTAAATCGGCTGAATGCCCTCCCTTAATTACAACACCCTTACTACCAATTTCATTAATAAAGATTTGACCTGCTTTACGTATGCTTTCTTCATCATTAATTTTAATACCAGTAATTTCCTCAGCTTCAGGTATATTCGGAGTGACAACATCAGCCAAAGGTAATAATGTTGATTGCAAATGATTTTTAGTATTTTCATCCATCAATGAATCACCACTTTTGGCAAGCATAACTGGATCAATCACATAAGGAATATTGGAATGTTCCTTTAAGTAACTTTGAATCAACTCCATCGTTTTTTTTGTTGCAATCATACCCGTTTTGATAGCTTGTGGTAATTCATCATCAAACACACTATCAAGTTGTTCCTTTACCCATGAAGATTCTAAATTATGGATATGTTGAACTCCTAGGGTATTTTGAGCAACGATACTTGTTATAGTGGCCATACCATAAACGCCACACGCGTGAAATGATTTTAAATCCGCCATAACACCTGCCCCACCGGTGGGATCTGTGCCTGCTATTGTTAGTGCAATTTTAGGTTTATTCATTGTTATTTCCCCCATATTCCCATTTTTCATTAATATATGCCATATTGAAGAAATGTCTCTCATGAATAGTACTTTGCAAGAAATTTTCTTTAATCTCTTTTTTTTCTGTCTCACTACAATGTTTAGTTAAACGGTCCATCAATTGATCGAACACATCAACAAGTTCGTCCATTTCAGTACTATAAAATTGAAACCATTTAGAAGTCACTGATTCTTTATTTAATTTGGGATCTTCCATCGCACGTTTACCAATGACAGCGTAGACGTATGGACAGGGTGCCATCGCTGCAATCGTGAAGGCTGCATTTTCACGTGCAAATGCATTGAAGTACATATGTTTAATATAATGATCACCACTTGGTGGCCATACTTTTTCTTTTACTATTTCTTCATATGGTTCATTAATGAAATCAGCTAGAACCTCATGCGCTTCAACTTCTCCTTCTAACATAAACTCAATTTGTTCTACTAGAAATTTAACATCTTCCATAGAACTCATTTTGGGTATGAGCATTGCATAAATATTTGTAAACTCTTTTAAATAAGAAGCGTCTGCTCTTAAGTATTGTCTTACAGCTTGATTAGATAACTTACCTGCTAGTAAATCTTGAATAAAACCATCATTGTAAATGTCATCAATAATAGGTCTTGATGCTTCCCTCAACTCTTTTGAAAATGTCATAATTAGCCTCCTCAAAAAATAAAACTACTTCCCAGCGAAGAAAGTAGTTAGACCAAGACATCTCAATGACGAATAGTTAATAACTACTTTCCTACGTTGGTATTAACCAAATCAGGTTATAAGGGTCTGAATACATTCATCTCAGCCTTTTGGCTCCCCTAGTAGCAAATAATATATGATTCATTATCAACCATAGCAAACGATTACATGTAAATCAAATAAGTCGTACAATAAAAAACCATCTTCTCAAATTCGAGAAGATGGTAGATACTTCATATTTTAATTATGCAGTTACCCAATGACCTGGGCCACCAGTATTATATAATTTTACTGCTGCTCGGTCTTGTACGCTTTCTGGAGCTTTTGCAGGTGAAACACCTTTATATTGACTTGGAGCAACAGAATCCCAAGTTGATTGTAAGAATTGATATTTACCTGCTGCACCTGAAGATGGGTTTATTGCATGAATATCGCCACCTGATTCACGTTGAGCAATTTGTTGTAAATGTGAATTTACATTTACTGATGAACCACTTGAAGCTTTACTTGAAGAAGTTTGACTTGTAGATGTTGATTTTGTTTGTGGTTGTGCTGTTTGCTCATTTTGTGGTGCTGATACTTGTACAGGTTGTTGTTGTGTAGCTACTTGAGATTGGCTTGGTTGAACAGGTTGCGTAGCATTGTTTGTTGATTCATAACTCCAACTCCAAGTAGAACCATCAGATTCAAAATGATATGAATTACCATTGTAATCAAAATTAATATTATAAGCACCTTCTTGAACAGGGCTTTCATTTAGTGATTGATCATTAGTTAACGCTTTTTGAGCTAACTCTGCTTTATCAACATTTGTAGTCTCACTTGCATGTGCGTCATGACCTGCGTTACCTGCTACAACGCCTAGTCCTATAGCTAATGATGATGCAACTAATGTTTTTTTCATTATTAAAAATCCTCCTAAAAGTGATTTGTTTTCTTAATTTGTTTACGTAACCCACTGTAACATCTATAAAAATCGTACAGGTTACACTGAAATAAAAATAAACGCCTATTTTTTACACTACAATTACATGAAATAGGATGCTAATTTTTATGAATAACCGTAATGATTCCTATCATGATAGTTTTTTCGAGTCATATTACTACAATATCGTTGTAATACAAATGAAATTTATCAGATAATTATTGAAATTATAGGCCTTTGCTATGTATTTAAAGCGACCTTTTATTAATATTTTATGATTAACAAAGGCCGCTCGAGTATAATTGAAAGAAAGGATAAATTAATTTATTAAATATAGGATGGAGTTTTAAAGGAAAAGTTAGTTGTTTAAATATGAATTATTTCTAAATCATCAGGTTGATAAGTGTTGTTTTCAAATTGATTATCAGAGGGAGTTTCATTGTTTTTATTTTTTGGGGACATGAATTTTATTGTTTCAACGTATAATTCTGTAACAAAATGTGTTTGGCCTTCTTTTTCATATTTTCTTGAACGCATTTGTCCAGTTATACCTACTAAAGTACCTTGACTAGTGTACTTTTCAATATTAGTGGCAGTTTTACCGAAAGCTTTACAAAGTAAATAATCTGTAGAAATTTCATTATTATCATCTTTGTAGTTTCTTTCTGTAGCAACGCAAAATGTTGCTATTTTGTTATCCTCCTTTTCATAGATTTGAGCATCTTTCGTCATTCTACCAACAATGACTATTTTATTTAACATGTGTCACCTCCTTCTTATGTTCTAATCATAACTGAGCTTAGTTCACTGGTCAAAACCACAATTTTATTGAAATTGTTAGTAAATGACGATGAGATTTTGATATATTTAAAGAAAATATTGAAGTATTATATCTAAATCTGACATAAATTTCTATTATTGTATTAATAAAAAAATTTGGAGAAGTGATATTATGAAAACTTTTAAGGCAGTAAGATTTCAAATTGTGAATGAACATGGTGCAATATCAGAATACGTCATTGAAGATGGTGTGATTATAAATAAAGAAGGAAGTGGCACTGGGTGGTTACTAGAAATAGTAATTTCAAATGAACACTATGAAACATTTAAGCAATATAAGGATAACAAACAACTTTTAGATATTAGAGTAGTCATCACAAGACCTGCTAACGATCCAGCGTTATTTAATGCAACAGTTAAAAGCGTTAAAAATTTTAAATATTCAATGTCAGTCGTTTTAGAATGTCACATCTACACTTTGAGACAAGAATACGCTGAGAGTTTATTAGAAGAATTAGTTGATGAAGGACTTACAGGTGAAAAGTTGAAAAAAACATTTAATCGTATGATGCAATCAAAACCTAAGTTGAAAGATGAGAAAATCGAAAGATAAACACCAAGGGTAATTATAAAACATTTAATTTTCATATATTTAAATCATATACAATTTTAAATATTGAACATAAATAAAGCCTAGAACATGAATTAACCATTGTTCCAGGCTCTTTACGAACAGAGATTACTATATTAAAAAGTACTGCCATTTGATACTTATATTTCTAGGCGAGACCTGACTTAAAGTATTTCAACCAGAAATTCAATATACATAAAGTGTTAGGTCAATAATCTGTGCGATATTCTTTAAATAAGTTTTACTATTTTGTTATCACAATACGAATTATTTTACCTAAAGAGTTTAATTATCTAAGATTAAGCATCTTGAATAGCAAAAGTAAGTTCACAGCTACAAGCAAGTTGGCCATCAACAGTCGCTTTAGCCGAACCCTTACCAATAGGACCTTTTATTTTAGTTATTTCAACTTCCAACATTAATGTATCTCCAGGTACGACTTGTTTTTTGAAGCGACACTTATCAATGCCTGCAAACAATGCTATTTTCCCTTTATTTTCTTCACTATTTAACATAGCTACTGCACCAGTTTGCGCTAAAGCTTCTGTAATAAGAACACCAGGCATCACAGCGTAATTAGGGAAATGTCCCTGGAAAAATGGTTCATTACCTGATACTTGCTTTAGTCCTACACACCTTTTACCTTCTTCATACTCTACAATTTTATCTATTAGTAAAAAAGGTTGTCTATGTGGGATAATTTGTTTAATTTGATTATAATCAAAAATCGTTTCCATTTTTAAAACCTCCGAGCTTAAGCTGTAATAATATTATCGATTTACACGTTCTATGTTTGCACCTAGACTTTTTAGTTTTCCATGTAAATTGACGTATCCTCTATCTAGATGCTTTAACTCAGTCACTTGCGTAGTTCCCTCTGCAACTAAACCAGCTAAGATTAAGGCTGCAGCAGCTCTTAAATCTGTTGCTTTAACTTGAGCACCTTGTAAATGGCTTTTTCCTTCAATTTTAGCACTTCTTCCTTCAACACTTATATTCGCATTCATTCTTCTAAATTCTGCAACGTGCATAAATCTATTTTCAAAAACAGTCTCAGTAATCACTTTGTGTCCATTTGCTGTTAATAATAAAGCCATCATTTGAGATTGCATATCAGTTGGGAAACCTGGGTGTGGTAAAGTTTTTACATCTACTGGATTTAAATCTCCATTTGCTGTAACTCTTATACCTTCTTCATAATATTCAAGATCTACCCCCATCTCTTCAAGCTTATATATTAAACTAGCCATATGTTCTTTAATTGCACCACGTACAAATATGTCACCACGAGTTATTGCACCTGCGATAAGTAACGTTCCAGCTTCAATTCTATCTGGTATAATTGCATGTTCAACACCGTAAAGTTTTTCAACACCATGTATCGTAATGGTATCAGTACCTGCACCTGTAATTTTACCGCCCATTTCATTAATATAATTAGCTAAATCAACAATTTCAGGTTCTTTAGCGACATTCTCAATGATAGATTTTCCTGATGCCAAGGACGCTGCCATAATAATATTTTGAGTTGCACCTACACTCGGAAAATCTAAATGAATATGTGCTCCCTTTAATCCATCTTTAGCATTTGCATAAATATTTCCATTTTCTAAATGAATGTCTGCACCTAAAGCTTCAAATCCTTTAATGTGCTGCTCGATAGGACGTGTTCCAATCGCACATCCTCCTGGCAAAGCAACAATAGCATGCCCTAGTCGAGCAAGTAGTGGTCCCATAACCAAGATGCTTGCTCGCATTTTACTCACATATTCATAAGGGGCTTCTTCATTTAAAGTTTTAGTTGCATCAACTTTAACTGCATTTTTATCTTTATCATACTCTACATTTGCATTGAGTGTAGATAATACATTATTGATTGTTTCAACATCGCTTAACTCTGGGACATTAACTAGTTTACTGTGTCCTTCAGAAGCAAGTAATGACGCTGTAAGTACAGGTAATACAGCATTTTTAGCTCCTTCAACATTAACTTCACCTGTTAAACGATTTCCACCATTTATTACTATTTTATCCATCTTTAATCCTCCACTTAAAACTCTAATCAGTTATACATTTCCCAACATTTTAATTAAATATTCGTCATATGATCATATTTAACTTATAAATTAAATAACAATTACATAGTTATTTTATCAAGTATTTCACTTGAGTTGAATATTGCAATAAATCAACTATAAAGTTACTGACTGCCGTACCCAGTAAAATAGAAATAAAAATCATACAAACTTGAACTTGTAATGGGTAGCCCTTTTTAAAAAATTGGTCTAATTTTATGGAATTTAAAGCCCAATAAGCTACGCAAATACAAACAACATGTAAGATTAAATGAACAATTGCGAACTGACCAAGATAATCCATATTAAGCTCCTTCGTAAGATTACTGTATAACATTGTACACGAAAAGAGGCAATAAAGATACTTATAAAAATGGATATTACTTTTTAACATTTTAAAATTTAAAAAAAGGTTCGATAGTCATTAAAATATACTATCGAACCTTTTTTAATTATTGTAATTCTGCAACACGTAAACGATTATTTGCTCGTTCAAGTGCTCTTTTAGCTCTATTTATGTCTGTATTATCATCATCATCTTCTAAATGTGATTCTGCTCTCGACTTAGCTAATTTAGCTCTTTCAACATCGATTTCACTAGCAGGTTCGGCCGTTTGGACGATAATTGATAATTGATGTTGTCTTGCTTCAATAAAGCCATCACTTACTGCAATAAATTCATTTCCGTTGTGAAAATTAACTTTCACATGACCTGTTTTTAATGCAGCAACAGTTGGAATGTGACCATACATAATCCCCATTTCACCAGCTGTTGTTTGTAAGACAGCCATCTCAACGTCTTCACGTTCATAGACAGAACCATTAGGAGTGACAATATTTAGTCTAAGTGTATTCATTATCCATACCTCCTAATTATTAGACTTCAACACCCATATCTTTTGCTTTCTCAATTACGTCTTCCATGCTACCTACTAAACGGAATGCGTCTTCAGGAATATGGTCATACTTACCATCTAAAATATCTCTGAAGTCTGCAACTGTTGTTTTAACAGGTACATATGAACCTTTTTGTCCAGTAAATTGTTCTGCAACGTGGAAGTTTTGTGATAAGAAGAATTGAATTCTACGTGCTCGTTCCACAGTTTGTTTATCTACATCTGATAATTCATCCATACCAAGAATCGCAATAATATCTTGTAACTCTCTATATTTTTGTAAAGTAGATTGAACTTCACGTGCCACATCATAATGCTCTTGACCTACTACTGAAGGTTCCAAAGCTCTAGATGTAGAAGCAAGCGGGTCTACAGCTGGATAAATACCCATTTCTGTTAATTTACGCTCTAAGTTTGTTGTTGAATCTAAGTGTGCGAACGTTGTTGCTGGCGCAGGGTCAGTATAGTCATCGGCTGGTACGAAAACAGCTTGAATTGATGTAACTGAACCTTTATTTGTTGAACTTATACGTTCTTGTAATTGACCCATTTCTGTAGCAAGTGTAGGTTGATAACCAACAGCTGATGGCATACGACCTAATAACGCAGAAACTTCTGAACCAGCTTGAGTGAATCTGAAAATGTTATCAATGAATAATAACACATCTTGGCCTTCTTCATCTCGGAAATATTCGGCCATTGTTAATCCGGATAATGCTACACGCATACGTGCACCAGGTGGCTCATTCATTTGACCAAAGACCATTGCAGTTTTCTTGATAACACCACTGTCACTCATTTCATAGTAAAGATCATTACCTTCACGTGTACGTTCACCAACACCAGCGAATACTGAGATACCACCGTGTTCTTGAGCGATGTTATTAATAAGTTCTTGGATTAGTACGGTTTTACCTACACCGGCACCACCAAATAATCCAATTTTACCACCTTTTATGTAAGGTGCTAATAAGTCTACTACTTTAATACCAGTTTCTAAGATTTCTACTTTTGTTGATAATTCGTCGAATCCTGGAGCTTGTCTATGGATAGGGTCACGTCGTACTGAATCATCAATTTTTTCATCTAAGTCAATAGTTTCTCCTAGTACGTTAAACACTCTTCCTAGAGTTACGTCACCGACAGGTACACTTATGTCTCTACCTGTATCTTTAACTTCCATTCCTCTTTGAACGCCGTCAGTTGAGTCCATTGCAATTGTACGAACTACATCGTCACCTAGTTGAAGTGCAACTTCTAATGTTAATTGAAGCGCTCCATCTTCTTTAGGAACTTCGATGTGTAATGCATTATTTATCTCAGGTACTTCGTTATGTTCAAAACGAACATCTATTACTGGACCCATAACTTGAGTTACACGGCCAATTCCCATGTTGATTTCCTCCTTTTATTATTACTCAAGAGCTGATGATCCACCAACAATTTCAGTAATTTGTTGAGTAATCGCAGCTTGTCTCGCTCTATTGTATTCTAATGATAAATCATCGATTAGTTCTGTCGCATTATCTGAAGCATTTCTCATTGCTGTCATACGTGAAGCATGTTCACTAGCTTTTGCATCTAAGATTGTACCGTAGATTAAGCTTTCAACGTATTGTGGCAAAATAACGCTTAAAATAGATTCTTTATCTGGTTCAAATTCGTATGAAGACATTTGACCATGTCCTTGACCTGAATCTTCTTGAGATAATGGTAAAACTTGTTTAGTTGCAGGTTTATTTTCTAAGACACTAACATAATGACTGTAATAAATAGTCAATTCATCTATGTTTTCCTCGCTAAATAAATCAATAGCATGTTTAGCTATAGATTGAATAGATTTAAATGAAGGTTGATCTGGAACTTCAACTAAAGAACTTTCAATTTCATATCCTCTATGTTTGAAGAAATCTACACCTTGCTGACCTAAAACGATTAGACTATATTCACTACTGTCGTTGTGTTTAGAATTGATATCGTTTACTAAGCTTTTTAAAACATTTGTACTATAGGCACCGGCTAAGCCTTTATCACTAGTGATTACTAAGTAACCACTTCTTTTAATATCTCTAGATTTAAGCATTGGATGATTAGAAGTACTATTTGAACCAGCTACAGCTGTAATAGCATCTTGCATCTTTTCCATATAAGGTCTAAATGATTTAGTATTTTTCTCAGCTCTACGTAATTTTGAACTAGAAACCATGTTCATCGCCTTTGTTATTTGCTTCATCTTACTTGTCGATTTAATACGACTATCTATCTCTTTAAGAGAGGCCATTATCTCACCACCTTTGGAGTATTAATCTTAATTTAACGATTTATAAGATTTAGAATGTACTCTCTATTACGATTAAATTAGATTTTATTCTTCTGATTTATTAAATCCTTTTTTAAATTCTGTGATAGCAGAATCAAATTTATCAGCATCTGGTAAAGCACCAGTTTCTCTAATTTCATTTAATAATTCAGTTGCATTTGACTCAGCCCAGTGGTTAAATTCCTCTTCAAAACGATTGATATCTTGGACAGGAATATCATCTAAGTAACCTTTAGTTAAAGCAAAAATAATAAGTACTTGATGTTCTACAGGCAGTGGGTTATTTTGACCTTGTTTTAATACTTCAACAGTACGTTCACCACGCGCTAATTTTTTAGCTGTAAATTCATCTAAATCAGAACCAAATTGCGCAAATGATTCTAACTCACGATATGAAGCTAAGTCTAAACGTAATGTTCCTGCAACTTTTTTCATCGCTTTAATTTGAGCTGAACCACCAACACGAGATACTGATTGCCCAGCATTAATCGCTGGTCTAACACCTGAGAAGAATAAATCAGATTGTAAGAATATTTGTCCGTCAGTAATTGAGATAACATTTGTTGGAACGTATGCTGAGATATCGCCAGCTTGAGTTTCAATGATTGGTAAAGCAGTAATTGAACCGCCTCCAAGATCATCGTTAAGTTTTGCAGCTCTTTCTAATAATCTACTGTGTAAGTAGAACACGTCCCCAGGATATGCTTCACGACCTGGTGGTCTACGTAATAATAATGATAGCTCACGGTATGCTGCCGCTTGTTTAGTTAAATCATCGTAAACGATAAGAACATGTTTTCCATTAAACATGAACTCTTCACCCATAGTTACACCAGAATAAGGTGCAATATAAAGTAATGGTGCTGGATCAGCTGCGGATGCAGATACAACGATTGTGTAGTCTAAAGCACCTGCTTGTCTTAATTTTTCAACATTTGCACGAACTGTTGAATCTTTTTGACCTATTGCAACATAAATACAAATTGTATCTTGATCTTTTTGGTTTAAGATTGAATCAATTGCAACAGTTGTTTTACCAGTTTGACGGTCACCAATGATTAATTCACGTTGACCACGGCCAATTGGTACTAAAGCATCAATTGCTTTGATACCTGTTTGTAATGGTTCATCTACAGATTTACGATCCATTACGCCAGTTGCTTTTTTCTCTACAGGACGAGTTTTAGTCGCATTGATTGGACCTTGTCCGTCAATGGGTTGTCCAAGAGGATTAACAACTCTTCCTATCATTTCCTCTCCGACTGGTACTTCCATAATTCGGCCAGTACGTTTAACTTCGTCACCTTCACTAATTTCTTCATATGGTCCTAAAATAACCACACCCACATTAGATTCTTCAAGGTTTTGTGCTAAACCAAGAACACCGTTATGGAATTCTACTAGCTCACCAGCCATAACGTCGTTAAGTCCGTGAATTAATGCGATACCGTCACCAATTTGGAGTACTGTACCAACATCTGTAACGGACATTTCTGACTCATAATTTTCAATTTGTGAGCGAAGCAATGCACTGATTTCTTCAGCTTTTATGGCCATCTATGTCACTCCTCTTTAAATATTAGTTAGCTCTTTCAAATTTTCTTTGTAATTGAACAAGGTCATTTCTAACACTACCATCCATAACTGTAGTTCCAACCTTAACTCTAAATCCACCAATTAAATCTTGATTGATTTTAGTGTTAACAATTACATTTGATAATTCAGTTTGCTTTTTGATAAGTTCTACAATTCTTGATATTTCATCTTCGCTTAACTCGTAAGTCGATTCAATAATTGCAAAATCTTGTTTGTAGTATTTGTTATATAAATTTTGGAATGATTTAAAAACATTCTCTACAATTGAAATATGTCGGTTATCTGCTAATACTTTTAAAGTATTTACCACATATGGATTTGCTTCGTTGTAAACTCTTTCTACAAATTCTTCACGTTGATTTGCAGTTAAGCTTGGATTACTATCAATTGCTTTAAGTTGTTTGATGAAATCAAACGATGAATGGCTAATTGTTTCTAAATCTTCATAGACAACATCTAGTTGATTTGTATCTAGAGCGACATCAAATAATGCTTTGGCATATTTTTTTGCTACCTTTGCCATTATTTATCCCCTGCCTCTTTTAAATACTTTTCAACTAATTCTTTTTGATCTTGCTCTGAAATTTCTTTTCTAAGAACTTTAGATGCAATAAGTACTGATAGTTCAGAAACTTGATTATTAATATCAGAAATTGCACGTTCTTTTTGACTATTAATTTCACTTTGAGCAGTTTCAATCATACCATTAGCTTTTTCGTTAGCTTCATGAATAATTTCTTCATGTTGCTTACGTGCTTGAATCTTAGCATCGTCTAAGATTTTTTGAACTTCATCTTGAGTTTCTTTAAGTGTCTTTCTATTTTCTTCTTCAAGTTTTTGAGCATTTATCTTAGCTTGTTCTGCGTCGTCAATATCTTTATTGATATCACGTTCACGTTTGTCCATTACTTCTTTTAATGGACCCCAAGCAAATTTCTTCAAAAGTATGATGAGGATTACAAATGTTACGAGTGTTACAATTGTTGTCCCCCATTCAACTCCTGCACCGAGAATAAATGTATTAGCTGTTGCAGTCACGGGCTCATGACACTCCTTTCGTCAAAATAATCACTAAGCTATAAAAAACAAAACGAACGGCGATAGTCTCTCATTAGACTTCGCCTTATAAAATGTCTTATCCAGCAAATGTCATGAATGCAATTACAACACCGATGATTGGTAATGCCTCAACTAAACCAACACCAATGAACATGATACCCATTAATTGACCACGTGCTTCTGGTTGACGTGCTACACCTTCAACTGTTCTAGATACGATAAGACCGTTACCAATACCTGCACCTAATGCTGATAAACCAATTGCGATTGCCGCTGCGATTAAATTCATAATAAAATTTCCTCCTAATATTTATATAGTTACTAAATTATATTAATGTCCGTCTGCCACTTTATGTGACATGTAAACCATTGAAAGCATTACAAAGATATATGCTTGAATTGTTCCCACGAATATAGAGAACGCTTGCCAAACAATTAATCCAGGAATACTAATTATCCAACCCCATGCAGGTTGTTCAAAGAACAATGATGCAAGTAAACCGAGTAATAATTCACCTGCAAAAATATTACCGTACAAACGTAGACCTAAAGTTAATGTAGAAGTGAATTCTTCGAATACATTAATAATAGCTAATGGCCAGAAAGGTTTAAAATATCCAGCTGCATAAGCTTTTGTTCCACGCATTTTAATACCGTAATAGTGCGTTAACAAAATCATAGTTGTAGATAACGTTAGAGTTACCGTAGCGTCTGCTGTTGGTGATTTCCACCATAGCGTATGGTCATGAGTGACAATTGCGAACGGTAAACCAAGCATGTTGGCCACAAAAATGAAAAGAATTAATGTCACTGCTAAGAAGTGGAAATTCCCACCTTTTTTCCAGGCCATATTACTTTCAATAATACCTCTAACAAAATCAAATACCCATTCAATGAAGTTTTGTTTTCCAGTTGGTCGTTTCTTTAAGTTTCGAGTGCAAACTATAGCTAAAATAAAAACTAAAATTGCTGTAATCACTACCATTAAAACACTGGCCAAATTAAAAACAATATCGAAACCAAAGACGTTCCAACTAACGAGTGGGGATTTGTGATCCATAAACTCACCTCTTTCTATTAAATTTTTACTCCCTTTGTAGTAGAGGGCGCAATATGATTACAATATAAGAAATCATTAACCCAATTAAAACTCCGATAATATTAATGTGTTCTTTAAAGAATAACCATAATACACATGCAATAACTGCCACTAAATACCTCCAAGTACTACCAGTAGACATTTGTGTAGTTTCTTTATGCATTGATTTAGCTAAATAAATCTCAAAGATGTATGTATTTACTAAAGAACCACATGTACCTATCATAAGACCCAAGAGAAATGGGTGGGGTGAAATTGAGTACAATATTCCAATTATTACCAATATATAAAGATAATATTGCAAATATTGTTTGAAAATGATGTTGAAACGACGCATTTTATAGCCTCCGAGTGTCCTATACCAATCATGTAAACCGTTCCACTCATACAATCTAAATGATAATATAGCCTGTTGTATGGTGTCAATTCTATTCAAATTCTTGTTAAATTTTCACCGGTTTTTGTCACAAAAAATTCACATTTGTCATTTTATAAATCTTTTGTAAATTCAAAATGATTGGGTCTGTCATTTGTCAAATTAAAATAATATTTTATATGTTGCACAATTCTCTCACTAGCTTGTCCATCGCCATATGGATTAACAGCTTGACTCATTTTTTGATAAAGGTCTGGGTTTTCTATTAATTTTTTAGTTTCATTATAGACATCTTCTTCATTCGTACCAATGACTCTCAAAGTTCCAGCATCTACTCCCTCCGGTCTTTCAGTACTATCTCTCAATACTAAAACTGGTTTGTGTAATGATGGTGCCTCCTCTTGTATTCCACCAGAGTCAGTCATAATGAGATATGCTTGTTTAGCAAAATTATGAAAATCAACCACATCAAGTGGTTCTATCAATTCAATCCTAGGATGATTTCCTAAATATTTTTGCGCAATATCTCTTACTTTGGGATTCATATGCATAGGATAGACCAACGCTAAATCCTGATATTCATCAATCAACTTTCTAATCGCTTTAAACACGTTTATCATAGGTTTACCTATATTTTCACGTCTATGTGCTGTGAGTAAAATAAAGTTTTTATTTTTATGTTTTTGTATGATAGATGATGAATATTGGTGATCGATTGTATAATTCATTGCGTCAATAGCTGTATTACCAGTGATAGCTATATGTTTGGCTAATTTACCCTCTTTTACTAAATTCTGTGCAGCATTATAGGTTGGGGCAAAGTGCAAATCTGCCATTACCCCAACCATTTGTCTATTTATTTCTTCAGGATAAGGTGAATATTTATTATAACTCCTTAATCCAGCTTCAACATGTCCTATAGGTGTTTGACTATAAAATGCGGCTAATGCTCCAGAAAAGGTTGTCACTGTATCACCATGAACAAGTACCATATCAGGCACTTCCTTTTGTATGATATCTTCTAACTTTTTCATTGCTTCAGATGTTACTTCAGACAATGTTTGACCAGCTTTCATAATATTCAAATCATAATCTGCACTTATGTTAAAAGTATTCAACACTGAATCAAGCATCTCTCTATGTTGGGCGGTGACTACAACAACGGGTTCCAGGTCAGAATCTTTCTCTAACGTTTTAATCAACGGAGCCATTTTTATAGCTTCAGGCCTAGTTCCAAATATGGTCATAACTTTTTTCATCAAAAATATCTATCTCCGAATCTATTATTTAGTACCGAATAATCTATCCCCTGCATCACCTAAACCTGGTGTAATATACGCTTTGTCATTTAATTTTTCATCTAATGCCGCAATATATATATCTACATCTGGGTGTGCTTCTTGCATTTTTTCAACGCCTTCAGGGGCAGCTATTAAACACATAAAACGTATACTTTTAGCTCCACGTTTTTTTAATGAAGAAATTGCTTCAATAGCTGAAGCACCAGTAGCAAGCATAGGATCAACCACAATAATTTGACGTTCATCGATGTCTTGAGGCATTTTCGCAAAGTACTCTACCGCTTCAAGAGTCTCTGGATCTCTATATAGTCCTATATGTCCTACCCTAGCAGCAGGAACAAGACTTAACACACCATCTGTCATGCCTAGACCAGCTCTTAAAATAGGTACAATTGCTAACTTTTTACCCGCCAAACGTTTAGCTGTCATTTTAGTCACAGGTGTTTGTATTTCAACATCTTGCAGTTCTAAGTCTCTAGTTACTTCATAAGCCATTAACATACCGACTTCATCTACAAGTTCCCTAAACTCTTTTGTTCCAGTGCGAGCATCTCTAATATAACTTAGTTTGTGTTGTATTAATGGGTGATCAAAAACATGTACTTTACTCATAATCATTTTCCTCCAATGTGTATGTCTATTAATTATATAATGGATATTTAGATGTGAGTGCGTGAACTCTCTCTTTAGCTTCATTTAGTTTAGTATCATTATCATAGTTATTTAATGCTAAACTAATAATTTTTGCTACTTCCACAAATGCAGATTCATCAAAACCACGAGTTGTAGCTGCTGGTGTTCCTAGTCTAACACCACTTGTTACAAACGGTTTTTCTTTATCAAATGGAATAGTATTCTTATTACATGTAATTCCTACTTTATCAAGTGTCTCTTCAGCTAATTTACCAGTCATATTGATAGAACCTTTAACATCAACTGCAACTAAATGATTGTCTGTACCGCCAGATACAACTCTGAAGCCTTCTTCAATTAATGTTTGAGCTAAAGCTTGTGCATTTTTAATGACTTGATTTTGATAATCTTTAAAATCGTCGTTCAAAGCTTCTCCAAATGCAACAGCTTTTGCGGCGATGACATGTTCTAATGGACCGCCTTGAATACCTGGGAAGATTGTTTTATCTATATCTTTTTTATATTCTTCTTTACATAAAATCATACCACCACGTGGACCGCGTAAAGTTTTATGAGTTGTAGTAGTCACAAAATCGGCATATTCTACAGGATTAGGATGTAAACCAGCAGCTACTAAACCAGCAATATGTGCCATATCTACCATCAATTTAGCTCCTACTTCATCAGCAATTTCTTTAAATTTTTTAAAGTCAATAGTTCTTGAATATGCTGAAGCACCAGCTACAATTAATTTAGGTTGATGCTCAATTGCTAAACGTCTCACTTCATCATAGTTTATTAATTCATTTTCTTGGTCCACACCATATTCAACAAAATGATAAAATTTACCACTAAAATTGACAGTTGCCCCATGTGTTAAATGACCACCATGACTCAAATTCATACCTAACACAGTATCGCCCATTTCTAAAGCAACCAAATACACAGCCATATTAGCTTGAGAACCTGAATGGGGTTGAACATTAACATGTTCTGCTCCAAATAAAGCTTTTGCTCTTTCAATGGCAATGGACTCAGTTACATCTACATGCTCACACCCTCCATAATAACGGCGCCCAGGATAACCCTCAGCATATTTATTCGTTAATACTGAACCTTGGGCTTCCATAACTGCTTGTGACACGAAATTTTCTGATGCAATGAGTTCAATATTACTATTTTGTCGTTGAAACTCCTTTTGAATAGCATCGTAAACAACTTTATCCTTTTTCTCGATATAAGACATTTAAATCCCCTTCTTCCTCAATATTTATTGATATTTAGCTCGTTCGCCACCAATTTTCTTAGGTCTAGATGTCGCTATGGTAACGATAGCTTCTCCAATTTGTTTAACACTTGTTCTTACAGGAACACACACATGTTTAATATGCATTCCAATTAAGGTCTGACCTATATCTATACCTTTTGAAACAGTAATATGCTCAACAACAATAGGATCTTCCATTTGTTGATAAGCGTAAGTGGATAAACTACCACCTGCATGAACGTCTGGAACGACAGTAACTTCTTCCATAGTCAATGGGTTGAAATTTGCTCTTTCTATCGTTACTGCCCTGTTAATATGTTCACATCCTTGAAAAGCAAATGTCACGCCTGTATCAATCTCTAGTTGTTTCAAATTTTCGTAAATTTCTTTAGCTACGTCCATTGATCCAACAGAACCAATACGTTTACCTATAACTTCGGAAGTTGAACAACCAATGATACACATTTCGCCTGGATTAAAGAATGACATATCTTTCAATTCATCAAGCAGTTGTTGTAAATCACGCATTTGAACCCACCCCTTTGTATAAAATAAAAAAGGAACATAGCAAACTTGCTATACTCCTTAATTATAACTTATTTAAAGCTTAACATATACTAATTATATATATTTTACTTTACTCGTGTTTAAATTTTATTTTGTCGACTAAATCATAAATTTTGGTATAAGTTTGTTCATAAACATCAAACGAGCCACCAAATGGGTCATCAATTTCTTGTGTGTCACCTACATACTCATTTAATGTAAAGACATTAGATTGTCGTCCATACATAGAAAATATTAAATCTTTATGAGCTTGCGTCATGGTAAGTATAATATCAGCATCAAGATCATCTATATGAAATGCTTGTGCTCGTGATGGTTCAGGTAAATCGTACTTATGAATTAATTCTAACGATTCCTTAGATATGGCCTGTCCCTCAACTGCGAATAGCCCTCTTGAAGCTATACTATCGTGTGGTAAAAGGGACTTGGCTATACTTTCAGCCAGTGGGCTTCGACAAGTGTTGCCACTACATACAAAAATTATTTTCATAGCTTTTCACCTTTAATTAGTTTATAACTTGCTGCTTTTAACATTCGGTTCATGATAGCTTCAGTGTGATGATTATCTTCAAATCCATAAATATATGCCTCTTCTATTTCTTCATTCTGGTCAAGTTCATGTAAAATTTCATATAAATTATGGCCTGCTGATTTAAAATCTCCCTTATTTTCACATAAAGATATAAAAATGCTATTTTCGGGAATCAAACTTCTTTGACTCTCTGGGAATACAAATGCTACTTTTGACCATTTATCATCATTAGCAATTTTTTTATTTAAATCTTTAACAATTGTTAATGGGGTCTCTGGGGAATAATGTTTATATTTCATACCAGGTGCGATAGGCTTTTCATTTTCCTCATATATTTGACGATTTATCGAATGAGGTAGTTTAGTTTCTATCATATCTTGCGTAATTGAACCTGGTCGCGCGATACGAAACGGAAACTGTGTGCAATCAATCACAGTACTTTCAAGTCCTTCTTCACATTGATCACCATTAACTATACCGTTGACTTTACCATTTAAATCTCTATTCACATGTTCAAAAGTTGTTGGTGACGGTCGACCACTAATATTAGCACTAGGAGCTGCTATGGGTTCATCTACAATTTGAAGTAATGCTCTCCCTATTTTATGACTAGGCATTCTAACAGCGATAGATTCTAATCCACCAGTCACTTTACTGCAAAGATATCCCTGTTTAAGTGGTAATATAAAAGAAATAGGTCCCGGCCAAAATTCATCCATCAATACTTTAACCTTATCATCAATATACTCTACAAAATCATCGAGTTGTTCAATACTGTGAATATGAACGATTAACGGATTATCGGACGGACGTCCTTTTGCAACATAGATGTTTTCGACTGCTTCTTCGTTTCTAGCATTCGCACCAAGACCATATACTGTTTCAGTAGGTATCGCTACTAAACCTCCATCTAGGAAAGTTTGTTTTATCTCATCTATATGTGGATATTGACTAACATTATTTTTATACATTCTTAAATCCCATATTTGTGTGTGCATGTTTTCACCTCTTCTGTGATTATATGCTGTAAAGAAATAAGGGCAGAATTTAATTCATTTTCAAAAAGTTGAATTAAAATTCCACCCGTGCTATGTTGCTGATCGAAAGTCACGTTTTTCTTATACAAAACAACTATAAAAAATATCTTATAAATTGTTTAACTACCAAATAATAGATATAATACGCTGATTTCCATTGATATCTTTGAAAATCTCTACTTCTTTTTCAGGATATAAATCTTGAATCATTCTTTTTAAGATATCTCCTTGACTATAACCTATTTCAAAAACAACATGTCCACCTTGTTTCATTACAAATGGTAAATCTTCTAATATTGACTCATAAATAGCAAATCCGTTTTTCTCAGCAAATAGAGCATGATGTGGCTCATAATTTAGTACTGTTGACTCCATATCTATTATTTCACTATGGCCTATGTATGGTGGATTAGATATCAGCCCATCCAATTTTATATCATTTTCAATTAGCGGTTTTAAAGCATTTCCACGCAAAAACTGAATATTTTGGTGATAATGACTAGCATTTTGCTTAGCTACATTTAAAGCATCTTCATACAAATCTGTTGCAATAACATTTAATTCAGGTTGCAGTAACTTAAGCGTAATTGCTATAGCACCACTTCCAGTTCCAATATCTGCTATGGTATCAGTCTTTTTACACAATTCTAAAAAATGCAACATAACTTCCTCGGTTTCAGGCCTTGGTATAAGACAGTGTTGATTCACTTTATATTGATAACCATAAAAAGACTGAAATCCAACAATGTATTGAATAGGTTCTCCTGTGATCATTCTATCCAACGCTTTATCCAATTTGTTAATTGATGTCAAAGACATTTGCTCATCTTTATGAATTAAATAATCTGTTTTCGACCAACCAAAAACATCTAAAAACAACCATTCGGCACGAGTTGATTCAAACCCCTCATTTACGGCAATTGTCTTGGCTTCTGCAAACTTCTCTTTATAATTCACCATTGTTTAATTCTTTCAGTTTCTCAGTTTGTTCTGAAAGTGTGAGTGCCTCCACAATCTCGTCTAAATTTCCTTCCATGATTTGATTTAACTTTTGAAGCGTTAAACCAATTCGATGATCTGTCACACGACTTTGAGGATAATTATAAGTTCTTATTCTTTCAGAACGATCACCTGTACCAACAGCTGATTTTCTTTGAGAAGCATATTTTTGTTGTTCTTCTTGCAATTTCATATCATACAATCGTGCTTTTAAAACTTTCATAGCTTTTTCTCGGTTTTGAATTTGAGACTTTTCAGAAGAAGTTGCTATAACACCAGTCGGCAAGTGTGTAATACGCACTGCAGAGTCAGTCGTGTTAACGTGCTGACCACCAGCACCACTAGAGCGATAAGTATCAATTTTTAAATCTTCATTACGTATCTCAATTTCGACATCTTCAGCTTCAGGTAATACAGCAACAGTTGCGGTAGAAGTGTGAATTCGCCCCCCTGATTCTGTTTCAGGCACACGTTGGACCCTATGTGCACCATTTTCAAATTTTAATTTACTGTAAGCACCTGTACCAGATACTGAGAAACTCACTTCTTTATATCCACCATGATCACTTTCTGAAGCTTCAACTATTTCTGTTTTAAATCCGTTTGCCTCGGCGTATTTTGAATACATTCTCATTAAGTCCCCAGCAAATATTGCAGCTTCATCTCCCCCTGCAGCTGCACGGATTTCAACTATAACATCTTTATCATCATTAGGATCTTTAGGTATAAGTAAGATTTTTAATTCTTCTTCCATATCAGGTAATTCTGTTTTTAAAGCACTACTTTCTTCTTTTAGCATTTCAACTTCTTCTTTATCAGATGTTTCATTTAGCATATCTTCAATATCTTGTAATTCTTCTTTTTTGGTTTTATAACTTCTGTACACATCAACAGTCTTTTGTAAGTCAGCTTGTTCTTTTGAATATTTTCTTAATTTATCAGCGTCATTCACGACATCAGGATCACTCAGTAATTCATTTAATTGTTCATATCGTTCTTCTACTATATCTAATTGATCAAACACTACATTTCCTCCTTCTCATTTTCACTAGGTGCAACTATATGATGTGCTCTACAACGTGGCTCGTAACTTTCATTTGCACCAACCAATATGATGGGATCATCTACTTTCGCCGGTTCACCATTTATTAACCGTTGTGTACGACTCGAAGGTGAACCACATACAGAACATACTGCTTGCAACTTTGTAATATGTTCACTAACTGCGAGCAACTTGGGCATAGGTTTAAACGGTTCTCCTCTAAAATCCATATCTAAACCTGCTACAATAACACGATGCCCGTTTTCAGCTAATTTTTCAACTATGTTGACAATATCGTCTTCAAAAAATTGCACTTCGTCAATTCCGATGACGTTTACTTCTTCTAGCTTATGATTTAAAATTTCTTGAGCTGTAGATATATTAATCGCTTCTATCTCATTACCATTATGTGAGACGACCTTTTCTTTATGGTAACGATCATCAATTGCTGGTTTGAAAACAACCACCTTTTGTTTAGCGTATATTCCACGTCTTAAGCGACGTATAAGTTCTTCAGATTTCCCACTAAACATACTTCCTGTTATGGTTTCAATCCAACCTGAATGGTACGTTTCATACATTGATAGTTCCACCTTTTTCAAAACATAATCGCTTAATTATATCATATTTTTTATGTAGATAAATGTATTTTCAAAGTAAGAATCATAATTTACAGGTGCATTATGAAATTTAAAAATTGAACGAATGATTTATAAAAAGTTTTACACACCTCTATATATAATTATACTAATCGTAGATTTTATAGATATAAAGAGCTTTGATATAGAGTTGATGATTCAACAAAACTCTATAATAAAAAACTGTCTACAATACCCAAACGGGAAAGTAGACAGTTGAAATCCAAAATTAGTTGTTGTTTGATTTGAGTCCAAACTTTTTGTTGAAACGTTCCACACGACCATCCGCTGCTGCGAATTTTTGACGTCCAGTATAGAATGGATGAGAATCTGATGATACATCTAAACGAATAACTGGGTATTCATTTCCATCTTCCCATTCCATAGTTTCTGAAGATGTTTTTGTAGAACCACTTAAGAATTTAAAGTTTGTTGTTGTATCTAAAAAGATAACTTTGTGGTATTCAGGATGAATTCCTTGTTTCATTTTTTTCAGCTCCTTTGCCCTGAACCATCTGGAACAGAGTTATTTGTGAGTTTTTTACCCAATACTGTGTAATTATAATAGTAATATTTGGAAAACGCAACCCTTAATCTACGAGTTTAAATAATTGGTCTTCCAGTTTTAGTACTCTCTTCAGCTGCTTTTTGCAATTGCTTAAAGAATTCTTCATTATTTTTCGAACGCTTAAGTTTTCTAATAAAACGTTCTGTAAAGTCTGTTGAATCAGTAAATAAATTTCGTAATTGCCATAATGAATCTAATTCCGCTTTAGTGATTAATAGCTCTTCTTTTCGTGTTGAACTACGACCTATGTCTATCGCTGGGAATATTCTACGTTCTGATAACTTACGATCAAGATGTAATTCCATATTACCTGTACCCTTGAACTCTTCATAGATCATATCATCCATACGAGATCCTGTCTCAACTAAAGCAGTAGCTAAAATTGTCAAACTTCCCCCAGCTTCAATGTTACGTGCTGCACCGAAAAACGCTTTAGGTTTGTGTAATGAAGCGGGATCAAGCCCACCTGACAATGTACGTCCACTAGGTGGTATGACTAGATTATATGCTCGTGCCAAACGTGTTATGGAGTCCATAAGTATAATTACATCTTCTCCAATTTCAACTAATCGTTTTGCACGCTCTAATAATAATTCAGCAACTTTAACATGGTGTTCTGGTGGTTCATCGAAAGTCGAATGAACGACTTCTGCAGATTCAACCGATCTTTCAATATCCGTCACTTCTTCTGGACGCTCACCTACTAGTAATATAAACAAATTCGCTTCCGGTTTATTACTCGCTATTGCGTTAGCGATTTCTTTTAATAAACTTGTCTTACCAGCTTTAGGTGGTGCAACTATAAGACCACGTTGACCAAGACCTATTGGTGTGACTAAATCCATAATACGAGTGGAATAATTTGTAGATTGCGTTTCTAATAGGATTCTTTCTTCCGGATAAAGAGGTGTTAAAGCTTGGAAGTGAGGACGTTTTTTGACTTCTTCTGCATTATGGTCGTTTACAAAATCAACTTGAAGTAGACCATAATATTTTTCATTATCTTTTGGTTTACGAACTTTACCCGTTACTTTATCACCACGTTTTATTTCAAAACGTCGAATTTGGCTTGCAGAAATATAAATATCCTTCTCACCTTTAGAATAGTTAACGGTTCTTAAGAAACCATATCCATCTTGTTGAATATCATCTAATATTCCTTCCATATAGTAATTACCATCTTTTTCCATTTGTGCTTCCATAATGGCAAGTACCAATTCTTTTTTATTTAATTTACTGTAATTAGTTAATTTTAAAGATTTGGCTTTTTGAGTGAGCTCTTTAGTAGTATTGTTTTTATATAATTCGTGGAAAGATTCATACTGCGGAGATGTTCGTTCTCTACCAGGCATAGACTTGCACCCATTTCATTAATTATTTATTTTACGAAGTTCAAAAATAATAAACGCATAGTTAGCTTAACCAAATAATAGATTCTTATCTCGATATTTATGTGACTGACAATAATAAAAAGTCACATTATAGCTATATTTATACGTTTGTATATTTCTCAACCTTCTAATTACTAGACTAACTATAGCAAATTTTCATTTTAATTACAAAATGATTTTAGGAATTTTAACATAAAAAACAAAACACAGAACAAAATTAGTTCCGTGCTTTGTTTAATTGCAACATTTAATTTAATTTACTAATTATTTAAAATATCCAGCTATTGATTTTACTTCTAAGAATTCTTCGATACCATAATCGCCCCATTCACGACCTAAGCCAGATTCTTTATAACCACCGAATGGTAAGTCTGGTTTTCTACCAGCTTCATTAATTTCAATTGTACCAGCTTCGATTGAACGAGCAACATGTCTCAATGTATCTTTATCTTTACCAATAACATAGCCAGCAAGACCATATTTAGTATCATTAGCAATTTCAATAGCTTCGTCAAGATTATTATAAGTGATTACAGACATGACAGGTCCGAAAATTTCTTCTTGTGCAATCGTCATGTGATTATCTACATTAATAAATATAGTTGGACGCGCAAAATATCCTTTATCTAATCCTTCTGGTTTACCTGGACCACCGTAGAATAACTCTGCTCCTTCATTGATACCTTTATCAATGTAATCCTGAACTTGATCAAATTGTTTTTTACTAATAATAGGACCTACTTGAGTTCCTTCTTCTCTTGGTTGACCTACTTTAACTTTACTAAATGCTTCTTTAACTGCTGTTAAGTAGTCTTCTTTAATACTTTCAGGAATAAGTACACGTGTTCCTGCAGTACAAACTTGACCTGTATTGTTAACTACTTTTTTCGTTGTTGCATTAGCAGCTTCTTCAACATCAACGTCATCTAATACGATATAAGGTGATTTCCCACCCAATTCAAGAGACACTTTTTTGAAGTCTTTTGCAGCTTTTTCCATAATTTTTGAACCTGTAGGACCAGAACCTGTAAATGACATCATTCTTACTTTTGGATGTTCACTTAAAGGATTTCCTACTCCAGATCCATCACCATTGACTAAGTTAAACACACCTTTAGGTACGCCTACTTTATCAAAAATTTCTGCTAAAATAATTGCAGCAAATGGTGTTTCTTCAGATGGTTTTAAAACAACAGGGCTACCAGCAGCAAACGCAGCAGCTAATTTAAGTGAAGTTTGGTTTGTAGGGAAATTCCAAGGTGTAACAAGTCCAGCAACTCCAATTGCTTCTTTAACAACCAAATCATCGCCACGTTGTTCTTCAAATTGGAAGCTATCTAAAGCATCTCTTGCAGCTGTAAAATGATTCAATCCCATTTGATAATGAACGTTCTCGGAAACTGATAAAGGCGCTCCTAGTTCATCAGTAATTGCTTCAATTAAATCATTTTTTCTATTTTGATATTCTTTTACGATTTTATCTAAAAGTTCTCTTCTTTCTTCAACAGAACTATGTCTAAATTCTAAATATACTTTATCTGCAGCATCTACAGCTTTATTAACATCTTCTTCGTTACCTTTAGCAATTTTACCCATTACTTCTTCAGTTGCAGGGTTAATAACATCAATAGTTTCACCGCTTGCACTATCAACCCATTCACCGTTTATATATTGTTTAGTGAAATTTCTCATCTTATTATATTCACTCCTTAGAAAAGATATATACATATACTATCCTATTTTTACAGGTAATAAACATAACTTGCTCACAGGTCGATTTAAATAAATGCTATTTTCTAAAATGCACTTAATATAATTTGAGATATCAAATTATATTTTTCAAATTTGATTTTGAACCAAAAAGAGCCTGAGACATTAATGTCCCAGACTCTCTTCCTACGATTAGTCAAGTACTTATAATTAA